>NZ_JAYESI010000040.1:0-66870 GCF_041903675.1 Corallococcus sp. RDP092CA
GTCCTCTTCGCTGGGACGCGAGGCCTCGCGTCCCAGCGAAGAGGACCTGTCCCCCGAGGGCATCGCGCGGACGATGATCCACCACGAGGCGCGCTTCCTCTTCCAGAGCCTGCTGACCGGCGACGTGCGCAACGCGTCCGCGGAGCTGTCCTACCCGTTCCAGTTGGAGGACAAGCGCTTCAACACGCCGGACGAGCTGGTGCAGGCGTGGGTGAAGCAGCTGCGCGCGCGGCGCACGGACCTGATCACCCTCTACGACATCGAGGTGCTGCCCATGGCGGAGATGGAGAAGAAGTACGGCAAGCCGCCCGCCCGCCTGGGGCTGGATCCGCGCGCGCTCAAGGACACCTGGGCCGCGGTGGGCAACCTCTCCGGACACGCGGCCATCTTCCTCTTCCGCGGCAACCCGGACCTCACCTGGCACGCCTTCGCGTACACGGACTGACGACGACGCGGGCGCCCGGTGTTCCCACCGGGCGCATCGCCGCCTCGCTTACGGCACCGGCTGCAGGGTGATGGTCACGGGCTCCGGATCCTGGACCACGCTCAGGAAGTCCGACCAGGTCGCGTAGCCATCGCGCTCGGCTTCAATCGTGTAGAGGCCGGGCGCCAGGTCCACGGAGAACGCCCCGGCTGTATCCGTGGTGGCGCGCTCCAGGACCTCCTCCGTGTCCTTGTCCAGGATGGAGATGTAGACGCCGACCAGCGCGGCCCCATCCGCCTGTTGGACCTTGCCGGACACGCGCACGAGGATGGCCTTCAGGTTGAAGGACATGGCGATGGTCATGCCCGCCTCCACCTCGACCTCCTGCTGCTCCACCTCGTAGCCCGGCCCCGAGGCCATGAGGGTGTAGGTGCCCGGCGGGAGGGACTCGAAGGTGAACTTGCCCTGCGCGTCAGAGGTGACCGTCTTGTCGGTCTCCAGGAGCGTGACCTCGAAGCCCTTGAGCGGGTCACCCTCCTCCGACAGCACGACGCCCGTCACCCGCCCGGGGCGGGGCTCGTTGTTGCCCGGGTCCTCGGAGGGCTCGGAGTCGGAACCGCAAGCGGACAACACAACCGCCATCAGGAGCGCGCAGAGCACGCCGCCTCGCGTCTTCAGGGTCATCATGGGTGGGTTCTTCCAGGTGAGCGCGCTCCGGCCGGCGCGAGGCCTTCCGCACCTGGCCCTCGGCGGGCTCGGCGGTGCGTCCAACAGCGCTCCAGACGAAGAAGCGGCCTGGGTATTCATCGTCCCAGACCGCCTCTCCTCTTCAGCGCGAGCGGGCGTCCCGCCCGTCAGCCCAGCGCCGCGACAAAGTCCCGCAGGCGCGTCAGGCCCTTCTGGAGCACCTCGCGCGAGGTGACGAAGCTCATGCGGATGTAGCCCGGCGCACCGAACGGATCCCCCGGCACCGCCGCCACCAGGAAGTCGTTGAGCAGCGCCTCGGAGAGCTGTAGCGAGTCCGCCAGCGGCCTGCCCTTGTACGTCTTGCCCAGCAGGGCGCGCACGTCCGCCATCGCGTAGAAGGCGCCTTCCGGCAGCCGGCAGCGGATGCCCGGGATGGCGTTGAGCCCCGCCACGAACAGGTCACGGCGCTCGCGGTACTCGTTCACCATCGAGGTGATGGTGTCCGTGGGGCCGGTGAGCGCCGCCAGCGCCGCCTTCTGGGTGATGGAGGACGCGTTGGACGTGGACTGGTCCTGCACCAGCTGCATGCCGGAGATGAGCGCCCTGGGCCCCGCCGCGTAGCCCAGCCGCCAGCCCGTCATCGCGTGGGACTTGGACAGGCCGTTGGACACCAGCAGCCGGGGCAGCAGGTCCGGCGCCACGTTGCCGATGTTGAGGAACGGCTGCCCCGTATAGAGGAGCTTCTCGTACATGTCGTCCGTGACGAGCAGGCAGTCGTGGCCGCGCACCGCGTCCGCGATGGCCTCCAGCGTGGCGCGCGAGTACACCGCGCCCGTGGGGTTGGCCGGGCTGTTGAGCACGAGGGCGCGCGTGCGCGGGGTGAGCGCCTTCTGGATGGCCGCGGGGTCCGGCGCGTAGCCGTCCTCCTCGCGCGTGGGGACGATGACCGGCGTGCCGCCCGCCAGGTGCACCATGTCCGGGTAGCTCACCCAGTACGGCGCGAAGACGATGACCTCGTCGCCCTCGTCCAGCAGCGCCTGGAAGCAGTTGTAGAGCGACTGCTTGCCGCCCGCCGTCACCACCACCTGCTCCGGCGCGTACTTCAGGCCGTTGTCCTTCTCCAGCTTGCGGCAGATGGCCTCGCGCAGCTCCGGCGTGCCCGCGGTGGCGGTGTACTTGGTGAAGCCCGTGCGGAGCGCCTCGATGGCCGCCTGCTTCACGAACTCCGGCGTGTCGAAGTCCGGCTCACCGGCGGCGAGCACCACCACGTCCTTCCCACTCGCGGCGAGCGCCTTGGCGCGCGCGTTGAGGGCCAGGGTGGCGGAGGGCTTGATGGCTTGCAGCCGGCGTGCGAGTTTCATGCGCCCTGCCTAGCGCGGAACGTCCGAGGCGGACAAGCACTACGGGCGCGCGGGGTCGCCCGGTTGCCGCTAGGGTTTCGGGCCGAACTTCTTCTTCAGGCCCGCGTAGACGTTCGGGGGGACGAGCCCTTCCACGTTCCCTCCGAAGGTGGCGACCTCCCGGACCAGCTGCGACGAGATGTAGAAGTAGTCCTCGCCCGTCATCATGAAGACGGTGTCGATGTCCGGCGCCAGCTTGCGGTTCATGTTCGCCAGTTGGAACTCGTATTCGAAGTCCGACACCGCGCGCAGCCCGCGGATGACCACGCTCACGTTGCGCTGGTGCACATAGTCCACGAGCAGGCCGTGGAAGGCGTCCACCTCCACGCGGGGGTCGTTCACCGCCTCGCGGATGAGCTCCACGCGCTCCTCCTGGCTGAAGAGGGGCGTCTTCTTCGGGTTCACCGCGATGGCGACGATGAGCCGGTCGAACATCTTCAGGCTGCGCTGGATGAGGCTCAGGTGCCCGTTGGTGAGCGGATCAAACGAACCAGGGTAGATGGCAACCGGCATGGGTGCGCGGAAGTCTCGACGGGCCCACGGGGCGGGTCAAGCGGACGTCACGGCGCCCGGTAGAAGCTCACCAGGGTGTCGCCGAAGCGGCGCTGGTCCTCCCGGGCGAGCCCCGCGTGGGCGCCCGGGGCCGCCTCCCGCTTGTCGTGCTCCACGACCACCGAGCCCCCCGGCGCCACCACGCCCGCGGCCACCACCGCCTCCAGCACCGTCTCCACGACGCGCGCCGCGTAGGGCGGATCCGCGAAGACGAGCTCGAACCTCGCCCCCTGCTTGCCCAGCGCCTCCACCGCGCGGGCCACGGGCTGCGCCAGGATGGACACCTGCGAGGTGAACCCCAGCGCGTCCGTGTTCTTGCGGCACAGGGCCAGGGCCTCGCGGTCCTGATCCACCAGCACCAGCCGGCCCGCGCCCCGCGACAGGGCCTCCAGCCCCAGGGCCCCGGTCCCCGCGTACAGGTCCAGCACGGACTGGCCGTCCAGGAACTGGCCCAGCATGTTGAAGATGGTCTCGCGGACCCGGTCCGCCGTGGGGCGGATGTGTCCGGACGACGACTTGGGCCCCGTCAGGGCCCGGCCCTTCGCGCTGCCTGCCACGATGCGCATGCGCGCCCTTCTAGCCCAGGTCCCCGCCCGGCTTCGCGAGGAACGCCATGGCCGTCGACGCCGACCGCCGCGCCCCCAGCGCCCCCAGCGCCTCCGTGGCCTCCGCGAAGGACAGCGCCTCCAGCGTCTCGCGGGCGGCCGGCGTCAGCGGCGGCAGCCCCTCCTCCAGCACGGAGAGCAGCTCCCCGGCCGCCATGCCCGCCGCCTGGGCCCGCGCCACCAGCGGCTCGCGCACCTCCGGAGGCCACGCGCGCAGCGCCAGCGGTCCGAAGGGGCCCGCCCGGTCCACCTTGCGCACGCCCGCGGCCACGTAGCTGGACAGCGCGCGCGCGGGCCCGAGGGACGCGTCCGCCACCGCCACCGCCGCGCCCTTCCCCGCGGCCGTCTCCACCACGCGCCTCAGCAGCGCCACGTCCAGCTCCCCCTCACCCAGCTGTCCGTCCGACACGCGCAGCAGGCGCACCGGGACCTGCCACTGCGACAGGCCCTCCAGCAGCGTCGCGCACGCGTCCACCAGCCCGCCCGAGGACGCCTGGGGCGGGGACACCTCCAGCGACAGCTCGCGCTCCTTGAGCGGGCCCACCAGCGCGTTCACCGCCTCCACCGCCTCGTAGGAGGTGAGGCGCGACAGGTCCAACGACACCAGCGCGAAGCCCGCGTCCACCACGCGGAAGAGCCCATCGTTCAGCGCGTCCAGCACGTCCGCGTCCGTGGACGTCACGCGCAGCGGGCCGGCCTGGAGGAACAGGGGCCGGGTGTGCCCGGCCTCCTGCGCCGCCGCGTGCACCGCCTGCACGAAGCGCTCCGGCGCGCCCCGGTCCGCCAGGGGGTGCGGGCAGGAGAGGCCCAGCACCGCGTCCTCCGCGCGGGCCGCTCGCAAGAGGGCCGGCAGCGCCCCCTTGGACAGCACCGGCAGGCACGGCAGCGCCATGGGCGTGGACTCCAGCGCCCCGAGCAGCTCCCGTGGATCCAACAGGGGCACCCGGGAGCCCGGGCCCACCCGCGCCACCACGTTGCCCGGCCGCAGCGACAACACCTTGTCCAGCACGCTCATAGGAGCCGGCGAGAATCCCCCGCCCCGCGCGCCTTTCGCAAGGAGGTCAGTGCACCTCACCCAGGTGGGCGTAGGACTGGCTCTCGATCTGGATGGTCGTGTGGTCGATGCCGAAGCGGTCGAAGAGGTCGTGCTTCACCGCCGACAGGATGTCGTCGTTGTTGCAGACCATGGGGTCCGCCACCACCAGGTGCGCGGACAGCGCGTACATCCCGCTGGAGATGGTCCACACGTGCAGGTCGTGCACCGCCTGCACGCCCGGCACCTTCGCCATGAGCGTGCGCACCTGCTCCAGGTCCACGTGCGCGGGCACCGCCTCCAGGAGCACGTCCACCGCGTCCTTCACCAGCCGCAGCGCGCCCACGACGATGATCATCGAGATGGCCACGGAGATGATGGGGTCCACGACGTACCAGCCCGTCCACGCCATCACGCCCGCGCCCACCAGCACGCCCACCGACGACAGCGTGTCCCCCAGCACGTGCAGGAACGCGCCGCGCACGTTCATGGAGTGCGTCTGGTGCAGGAAGCCCAGCGCCGCCAGGTTCGCGACGAGGCCGATGCCCGCCACCAGCGCCATGGGCCCCAGCTCCACCGGCGCTGGCGTCCGCACGCGCTGCCAGGCCTCCATCAGGATGAAGATGGTGATGACCAGCAGCAGCACCCCGTTGAGGAGCGCGCTCAAGATCTCCATCCGGTAGTAGCCGTAGGTCTTCTTCAGGTCCGCGGGCCGCCCGGCGAACCACAGCGCCAGCAGGCTCAGCACCATGGCCGACACGTCCGTCAGCATGTGCCCGGCGTCGGAGAGCAGCGCCAGCGAGTTGGTGAGGAAGCCGCCCACCGCCTCCGCCACCATGATGGTCGCCGTCAGCCCCAGCGCGAACAGCAGCCGGCGGCGGTCCTTGCGCCGCTCCTCCGCCATCCCCCCTCGCCGGGGAGCGTGCGAGTGACCATGCCCATGGCCGTGCGAATGCCCATGGTGCGAGGAATCATGCTCGGGGTCGTGGGAATGACCCTGCCCTGCCCTGCCGTGTGTATGTGGGGGTGCGCTCACAGGGAACCAGGGTACGCGAACAGCGCCGTCGTCGGACAGGTGCCGCTGGATTGAGTTCGGACAACCCCGTAGATCCGTCGTCCTGATCCGCAACAGGCCGAGGGACGCGGGGATGGACTTCGAGAAGCATCAGAATCTGCACACCATTGTCATGTTGAGGGATGTCATCCGCAAGTGGTGGCAGGTGGAGCTTTCGTTCGCGGATCGCAACGGGGTGGTGCACGACTGGCAGCGCGGGGACTTCATCCCGCCGCCCAACGACCTCTGCCGCCACTCGCTGGGGGCGCGGGAGGGGATGCGGCGGTGTGCCCAGTCGGTGCGGGTGCTGCATGAGAAGTTCAAGGCCGCCAAGAACCTGCGCCGCTCGCTCTTCCACGACTGCCACCTGCGCCTGTCCATCGTGGGCGCGCCGCTCTACATCCGCAACGAGTACGAGGGCTTCCTCTTCGTGGAGGGCTTCGCCCGGCAGCCGCTCACGCCCGGGGACGGGCACGTGCTCCTGGGCAAGATGCGCGACATCGCGCCCGGGGCGCTGCCGGAGCTGGAGGGCGCGGCGGAGCGCGTGCCGGTGCTGGACGGCTCTGAGCTGAGCAAGCTGTCGGACCTGCTGGAGTTCGCGGTGACGGAGATCGCCAACCAGGAGGTGGAGCTCACGCGCAAGGAGGAGACCATCCAGTCCATGGCCTCCGAGCTGTCCAGCCGCTACCGCTTCGAGAAGATCATCGGCCGCTCCGGGGCCATGAACGAGGTCTTCCGCCTGATGGAGAAGGTGGCCCACTCCGACTCCACCGTCCTCATCAACGGCGAGTCCGGCACGGGCAAGGAGCTGGTGGCGCGCGCCATCCACCACAACGGCCCGCGCAAGGACAAGCCGTTCGTCGTGCAGAACTGCTCCGCCTTCAACGACAACCTCCTGGAGAGCGCCCTCTTCGGCCACACCCGCGGCGCGTTCACCGGCGCGCTCAAGGACAAGAAGGGCCTCTTCGAGGTCGCGGACCAGGGCACCTTCTTCCTGGACGAGGTGGGCGACATGTCCCCCGCCCTCCAGGTGAAGCTCCTGCGCGTGCTCCAGGAGGGCACCTTCCTGCCCGTGGGCGGCACCCAGTCCCGCGAGGTCGACGTGCGCGTCATCGCCGCCACCCACAAGGACCTGGGCGAGCTGGTGAAGCGCGGCGAGTTCCGCGAGGACCTCTTCTACCGCATCAACGTCATCCGCCTGCAGCTGCCGCCCCTGCGCGAGCGCAAGGACGACCTGCCCGTCCTCATCGACCACTTCCTGCGCAAGCACCACCGCGAGGGCCAGCGCGCCCGGGGGCTGGCGCCGGAGGCCCTGGCCATCCTGGGCGCGTACGCGTGGCCCGGGAACATCCGCGAGCTGGAGAACGAGATCGAGCGGCTCCTGGTGCTGGGCGGCGAGCTGGAGGTCATCCCCGCGGAGCTGCTGTCCAGCCGCATCCGCGACGCCGTCGTCCCCGGCGGCGGGCCGTTCATCGCCCCCCGCGCGCACGGCAAGCTGCACGAGGCGGTGGAGTCCCTGGAGAAGGAGATGATCCACCAGGGCCTGGTGCGCACCCGCTACAACAAGAGCCGGCTGTCGCGCGAGCTGGGCATCAGCCGCTCCAACCTGCTCCTCAAGATCTCCCGCTACGGGCTGGACAAGGGCATCCCGGAGGGGATGGACACGGACGAGGCGGAGGCGTGAGCGCGCCCCACGGACAGGCGGTCTCCTTCCGGCAGGACTCGCTGCGGGTGCCGGACGGCGCGGACCTCTACTACCAGGTGCGGGGGGAGGGCGCCCCGGGCATGGTGCTGTGCGACGGCCTGGGCTGCGACGGCTTCGCGTGGAAGTACCTGCTGCCCTACCTGGGCCGGCGCCACCGGGTGCTGCGCTGGCACTACCGGGGCCACGGCAAGAGCACCGTCCCCACGGACCGCACGCGCATCGGCATGGCGTACACCTGCGACGACCTGGCGCGGGTGATGGACGCGGCGGGGCTGGAGAAGGCCGTCCTCTTCGGCCACTCCATGGGCGTGCAGGTGGCGCTGGAGTTCCACCGCCGCTACTCCCGCCGCGTGGAGGGGCTGGTGCTGGTGTGCGGCAGCTACGGCATGCCGCTGGACACCTTCCACGACTCCACGCTGCTCAAGCGCCTCTTCCCCACCCTGCGGGCCGCGGTGGAGCGCTTCCCCCGCCACACCGCGCGCATCGTGCACGGGGCGCTCACCACGGAGCTGGTGGTGCAGCTGGCCATCCGCCTGGAGATGAACCCGGACCTCATCGCGCGCAACGACCTGGCTCCCTACTTCACCCACCTGGCCCGCATGGACCCCGTCGTCTTCGTCCGGACCCTGGACTCGCTGGCCAACCACACCGCCGAGGACCACCTGGAGCACGTGGACGTGCCCACCCTGGTCATCGCCGGGGAGAAGGACCGCTTCACCCCCGGCTGGCTGTCCCGGAAGATGGCCGGGCGCATCCCGGCCTCCGAGCTCCTGATGATTCCCGAGGGCACCCATACCGCCCCACTGGAAGTCCCGGGCCTGGTGGAGCTGCGGGTGGAGCGCTTCCTGAGAGAGCGGCTGGGCGTGGAGACGGCGGCGCCCGCCCCCCAGGTGGGATAAGGACCGGTACCGGGGGCTTGATTGTTTACCTGCTGGACACCCGCCTTCGTTGCAGGTGGGAAGCCCCCGGCATATAAGCCCCGGCCTTCCCGGTTCCGGTGGGATTGAGATTCCCCGCTCCGGGCGTGTCTCCTCGCA
Organism: Corallococcus sp. RDP092CA; assembly: GCF_041903675.1. Lineage (NCBI taxonomy): Bacteria > Pseudomonadati > Myxococcota > Myxococcia > Myxococcales > Myxococcaceae > Corallococcus > Corallococcus sp. RDP092CA. Next base: position 8,498 of record NZ_JAYESI010000040.1, read on the forward strand.
CCTTTTTCAGTCAGTTGGTCCGCATGATCTCTCGCGAAAACATCCGCAACGTCGCCATTGTCGCCCACGTCGACCACGGCAAGACCACCCTCGTCGACCACCTGCTCCGCCAGGCGGGAACCTTCCGCTCCAACGAGCACGTCGCTGAACGGGTGATGGACTCGAACGACCTCGAGCGCGAGAAGGGCATCACCATCCTCGCGAAGAACACCGCCGTCTCCTACAAGGGGAAGCAGATCAACATCATCGACACCCCGGGCCACGCCGACTTCGGCGGCGAGGTGGAGCGCGGCCTGCGCCTGGTCGATGGCGTCATCCTGCTGGTGGACGCCGCGGAGGGCCCCCTGCCCCAGACGCGCTTCGTGCTCAGCAAGGCGCTGTCCATGGGCCTGAAGACGGTGCTGGTCATCAACAAGATCGACCGCCAGGACGCCCGGGCCAAGGACGTGCTGGACCTCGTGTACTCGCTCTACATCGACCTGGGCGCGAACGAGGAGCAGTTGGAGATGCCGGTCCTCTACACCATCGCGCGCCAGGGGCAGGCCTCCACGTCGCTGGAGGTGCCGGGCAAGACGCTGGAGCCGCTGTACGACGCCATCATCAACCACATCCCGCCCCCGCCCGCGCCGCCGGAGGACCAGACGACGCTCCAGCTGCTCGTCGCCAACCTGGACTACGACGACTACGTCGGCCGTCTGGCGGTGGGCCGCGTGCAGGCGGGCCGCATCACCCCGAACATGCCCGTGTCCGTCGTCCGCGAGGGCGGCAAGGTGCAGCAGGGCAAGGTCGTGAAGCTGTTCGGCTTCTCCGGCCTCAAGCGCACGGAGATCGCGGACGCGGGCCCGGGAGAGATCGTCTCCATCGCGGGCATCGAGGAGATCTCCATCGGCGACACCATCGCGGACTTCGAGAAGCCGGTGGCGCTGCCGCGCATCACCGTGGACGAGCCCACGATGATGATGATCTTCAAGGTCAACGACGGGCCGCTGGCGGGCAAGGAGGGCAAGTACGTCACCTCCCGCAACCTGCGCGAGCGCCTGTACCGCGAGGCGTACCGCAACGTGGCCGTGCGCGTGGAGGACACCGCGACGCCGGACGCGTTCCGCGTGGTGGGCCGCGGCGAGCTGGCGCTGGCGGTCATCATCGAGAACATGCGCCGCGAGGGCTACGAGCTGACCGCCTCCAACCCGGAGCCCATCACCAAGGTGGTGGACGGGCAGACGCACGAGCCCATGGAGCTGCTCTTCTGCGACGTGCCGGAGAACAGCGTGGGCGTCGTGACGGAGCGCCTGGGGCCCCGCAAGGGCCGCATGACGGACATGCAGCAGCTGGGCTCGGGCCGCACCCGCCTCCAGTTCCGCATCCCCGCGCGCGGCCTCATCGGGTTCCGCTCGGAGTTCCTCACCATCACCCGCGGTGAGGGCATCATGAGCAGCCAGTTCGACGGCTTCGAGCCGTGGTTCGGCCACATCCCGAAGCGCGCCAACGGCGCCATGGTCTCCGACCGCCTGGGCGACACGGTGCCCTACGCCCTCTTCAGCATCCAGGAGCGCGGCCAGCTCTTCGTGGGCGCGGGCGTCACCGTGTACGAGGGCATGATCATCGGCGAGCACGCGCACCCGTCCGAGCTCAACGTCAACTGCTGCCGCGAGAAGAAGCTCACCAACATCCGCGCCGCGGGCCGCGACGAGAACGTCATCCTCACGCCGCCCAAGGAGATGAGCCTGGAGAAGGCCCTGGAGTGGATCGCCGACGACGAGCTCGTCGAGGTGACGCCCAAGTCCGTGCGCATGCGCAAGAAGGCGCTGGCCGTGGGCGAGCGCTACCGCGCCGAGCGCGACCGCAAGCGCGAGGAGCGCGCCGAGGCGGAGTAGTCCTTCCGCTGAGCGCCTGAGACCTCCAGGGGCCGTCACCCATGTCACCGGGTGGCGGCCCCTCGCTCGTTCCGGACCTAGAAGCCGAAGCGGACGAGGCGCGCGCCCGTGGGTCGAGCACTTCCGGGCCGTGCGGTGGCGTGAGCCCCAAGTGGGCCATCCAGCGCTACCGCCGGCACGAGGCCGCGGAGCGGCTGCGCGAGACGCCGCCCCCGGAGCTGGCCCGGCTGGCGCTGGAGCTGGGCTACTTCGACCAGGCCCGCTTCATCCGCGACCTCCGGCGCGTCGTGGGCCGCACGCCCGCCGGATACGCCCGGCACGTGGCGGGCCTGGGAGCGGCGCAGCCCGTCTCAGAACGTGTACTTCACGCGCGGGAACACCGCGAACGACATGATGTCGGGCCCGATGATGTAGCGGCCGAGCAGGTCCGCGCCCACGGAGAAGTGGTCGAAGGACGTCGCGTACTCCACGCCCACGCCCAGGCCCGCGTTGAAGGCGCTGATGGCCTGGCCCGGGTCGCCCTTGTCCGGATCCACCGGGCGGGGATCCAACCGCGTGTAGCCCGCCGCCACCTTGGGCGTCAGGTAGAAGCGGTTGGCCAGCTCCACGTGGTACGCGGCCGTCAGGTCGCCGAAGGCCACGGTGAAGTTGTCCGACAGCGCGCAGACGTTGGAGTCCGGCAGGTAGCCCGCGAAGCAGTTCTGCGCGCTGGAGCCCAGGGCGAAGTGGGCCCCCAGCGAGATGCGCTCCGTCAGGTCATACCCGATGCCCAGCTGCAGGTATGACTGCGCGTTGGAGTAGGAGTTCCCGCCGCCCACCGTGAAGAACACCCCGACGTCGGTCTCGGTGAAGAACCCCCGGCGCGGCTCGAACGGCACGCCCTCCGGCGGCGTGGCCCCCAGGGCCGGCGTCGCCAGCGCGAGCGCGGCCAACAGCAGCGACTTCCTCACGACTCCTCCCGTCACGTTGTCCTCCCGCTCCCTCGCACTCCGGGCGGCAGTGGCTCGGACAGTAGTGATGCCGCGCACGAAACGGCAGCGGGGAAAAATGAAAATGGCGTGGACCGTTTCGTCCACGCCACTTGGGTCTTCCAGGCGACGAATCGCGGCCGGGCGCTACTCCGCCGCGTCCGAACCCGAGGGCGAGAACAGCCACGGGTACGTCACGTTCACCACGCCGCCGCCCTTGGGCTCCGGGAACTTCCAGCGGCGGATGCGGGAGAGCATGCACTGCTCCGCGGGAGAGCTGCCCAGCGTGGACTCGGAGACGCTGGCGTCGGCCACCGCGCCCGCCGGGTCGATGGTGAAGGCCACCGCCACCTTGCCGGCCAGCGACGGGTTCTTGTTCAGCTCCGACTCGTAGCAGTACTTGATTTCATTCTGGTGCCGCCGGATGACCTTGGCGATGACGTCCTTGTCCAGGCCGCCAATCACCGTCGTCTTGCCGGGGATGACCTTGGTGACGGACTTGCCGCGGCCGCCCAGGTCGATGCCGCCGGAGCCGCCCGTGCCCCGGCCGTTGCCCTGGGTGCCCAGGCCGCCGATGCCCAGCGCCGTGCCGCCGCCGCCGTTGCCCGTGCCGCGCGAACCCAGGCCGCCCACGCCGTGCGCGTCACCCATGGCCGCGCCGCCCTTGAGGCCGCCCAGCGAGTTGTTGATGCCGGTGCCGATGCCGCCCGGACCGAACACGTCCGACGCGCCGCCCTTCATGCCCTTGAGCGCGCCCAGGAGGCCCACCTTGCCCACCACCTGGCGGTCCTTCTCCTTCTTGGACCGGTCCACCACCGGGGTGCCCGGCTTGGAGGGCGCGGCCTCCTCCTGCTTCGCCTCCTGCTTGCCGAACTTGCCCTCCTCGTCCTTGGCCTTGGCCCCCTCCTCCACGCCGGAGAGCTGGAGCTTCTTCGCCTCCACCTTCTTCTCCGGGGCGATGAGGAACTTGGCCACGCGCTGCTGGGACTCGAAGACGTCGTCCGCGGAGCGCAGCTCCGTGTGCGGCGTCAGCAGCATGGCGGTGACGAACGCCGCCGCCGCGAGGATGCAGATGGCGGCGATCTTGAAGAAGCCGAAGTCGCGGTCCGCCAGCGACGTCGCCAGGATGGCCGGCGACGGCTTCACGTAGCGCATCACGAACGCCAGCGTGCCCAGCGACACCTCCGCCCGGTCATGCAGGCCCAGGGTGAAGAGCTGCTCCTGGTCCGGCGCGGCGTTGTTGAGCTGGCCCGCGGCGCGCAGCGCGTCCTTCGTGCGCACGTCGCCGTTGTTGGTGACGAACACGCCGGACCCCGCCGGGGCGCGCACCTCCAGCTTGTCGCCCCTGCTCACCGCGAGCACGTGGCGCTTGCCCACCTGCGGCGAGTACACGGTGAAGGTGTTCTTCGCGCCCTCGCCGATGGTGACCGGCGCGCCGTCCTTGAAGTGCTGGACCTCCAGCAGCTGGTCGCCCCAGAGCATGGACACCTGGAGCACCTTCGCGTCCGGCGTGGGCCGCGCGTCCGGGGGCAGCGGCTCCTGCAGGTGCGGCGGAGGCCGCGGCTTGCGGGCCGCGGCCACCGGGGGTGGCGTGGCCTTGCGCGCCGCCACCGGAGGCGGCGGGCCGAACACCGGCGTGGGCGTCACGTTCGTGGACACCTGGGTGCCCATCGCGCCCGCCGGAGCGGAGCGCGGCGTGCTCACCGTGCCCATCACGTTGGCAGAGGGCGCCGCGTTCATCGCGGGCCGCGAAGGCGGCGCCTGCCGCAGGTTGGGAGGCACCGCCGCCGCGCGCGTCGCGGGCGCCGTGGGAGGCGGGGGCGGCATCACCGGGCGCTGCTGGAACGCGCCGGGCTGGGCCACCGCCGCCGCCGGAGCCACCGGCCGGGGCGCGTCACCGAAGAGCACCTCCACCCGCGAGGTGCCCACCGTGAGCACGTCTCCGGGCTTGAGCGCCGTGGGGATGATGAGCTTCTGCCCGGACACCTGGGTGCCACCTTCACTGCCCAGGTCGATGGCCGTCACGGAGCCATCGTTGTCCACCTTCAGCATCACGTGGAGGTTGGACACGCGCGGGTCCTGAATCTTCACCGCCGCCTGGGCGCCCGACCCCACGATGACACTCTCCGCCTCCGAAACCGTCTCCTGGATGGAGCCGTCCGGGGTGGTGATCCGAAGCGTCAATCCGTTTTTTCTCGCCGCCGCCATGAAGTTCTTCCTTCTTCCCTTCCCGTCCCGAAAACGTTCAACGCCACCTGTGCTGTCTAGAGATTGTCCGCGGACTTCTGGAGCTCCGGGTCGAAGTTCTCCCGGACCTTGATGAGGCTCTGGAAGTCCGTCTTCTTGCGGTTGAGGACGTAGGAGCCCTCCGGCTTGGTGAGCTCGCCCTCCACCGCCACGTCCGTGAAATCAATCACCGTCTTCTTGCGGTACACGGTGCGATCCTCCTCCTGGATGATCTTCACCGAGTCCTTGCCGTCCTGCGCCAGGGCGGGAGCCGCCACCCCCAGCCCCCCCACCATCACCACCGCTGCCAGCAGTCGCTTCATGTGATGTCTCCGCCAGAGGCCCGCTTCGCGAATTCCAATGCAGGGCTCGCACCAACTCCAAGCCCCTGGATTCTAAGGGAGCCGCCCGGTCGCCTGCACCCGGGCGGCTAAAGGCGGGAAGAAAGTTCTCGTCCTTCCCGCTGGGACGACTGTTGTTTCTTCAGGGCGTTGGAGCAGGCGTCGGAGCCGTCTGTCCATTGCCAGACGCTCCGTCGGCGGGCGCCGCCTCGGGCGCGGCCGCCCCCTCTTCCGCCGGGGCCTGCTCGGGCGCGCTGGGGTCCTGGGGCAGCTGGTTCATCACGGACGAGCCCGCGCCGCCGGTGGCCTCCGCGTCCTTCCTGGGCCCGCCCTCCGCCTCCGCCGTGGCGGCGGGCGGCGGGTTCTTGAGCATGTTCTGGAGGCCGTTCACCTTGGCGGTGATGAGCTGCTTGTCCTGCTCCGTCGTGGAGGACAGCTCCTTGCAGCGGTCCAGGAACGCGATGGCCTTCTCGAAGCCCGCGCGGTCGGCCGCGTACGCCCAGCCCGCGCCGCACACCGCCTCCGGCTTGTCCGCGGCGCGCGCGAGCACCTTCTCGAACGCCTCGCCCGCGGCGACGCCCTTCTTCGGATCCACGCCCTTCTGGCCGTCCAGCGCGTACGCCAGGTACAGCTGGCCCTCCAGGCCGTCAGGCTCCAGGGCCAGGGCCTTGGTGAAGGCCCTCTCCGCGCCCGCGTAGTCGCGGTAGCTCAGCGCCAGGGCGCCCAGGTTGAGGTGGCCGGGCGCGAAGGTGTCATCCAGCGACACGGCCTTCTGGAACTGGGCGAGCGCGCGCGGACGGTCCTCCATCTTCAGGTAGATCATCCCCAGCGTGTTGGAGATGGCCGGGTCGTCCTGCGCCACCTTGCGCGCGTTGATGATCAGCAGCTCCGCCAGCCGGTACTGGCCCCGGTCGTACGCCACCAGCGCGAGCGTCTTGTACGCCTCCGCGTTGTCCTTGCTGCGCGCGAGCACGCGCCGGCCGGTGGCCTCCGCCTCGTCCAGCCTGCCGGCCAGGCGGTACGTCGCGGCCAGCGCGTTGAGCACCGGCTCGTCGTGCGCATGGCCCGGCGTCTGGAGCGCCTTCGTGTAGAGCGAGATGGCCTCGTCCAGCTGTCCCTCGTGCCGGTGCATCAGCCCCAGGTTCATCACCGACGGCGTGTGCGCCGGATCCAGCGCGAGCACCTGCTCGTACGCCACCCGGGCATCCGCGGGGCGGCCCTGCTTCTCCGCGATGACGCCCAGGTTGAAGCGGGCGTTGAGCGCCTTCGGCTCCTGGGAGACGACGTCCTCGAAGCCCTTGCGCGCGGCGTCCAGGTCCCCGGCCTCATAGGCCTTCAGGGCCTCCGCGAACCGACCGTTGGCGTCGGCCTTCTCCGCCGGGGCGGGAGGCGGCGGCGCGGGCACGGTGACGGCGGGCTGCTCCACCGCGTTCATCGCGACGGGCTTCGGGCCCGTGGCGCACGCCGTGGTGAAGGCGAAGGCGAAGGCCCCCGCCAGGAACCAGCGCTTGGTGCGAAAGCCTTCCATCCCCGTCCCCTTCCACTGGCTGCGCATGTCGATGCTGTGGTTCGTCTTCACGGCCGCACCCCCTCGAGCGACGCGGTGGGCTCGGGCTTCGCTGCGCCCGTGCCCTCCGGCGAGGCGGCGGGCCGGGTGTTCTCCGCGGGCGCGACCTCCGGCGCGGCGGGCTGGGGCTCCGCGGAGGCGCTGACGGGGCCATTGAGGTCCTTCAGCACGCCCGAGGCGATGCGCGAATCACTGCTGCCCCGGTACGTCACCGGCCGCACCTGGGCGTAGGCCCCCGGATGGAGGCGGTTGACCTGCTCCTGCGCGGCCAGCGTCCACTCGCTGTAGATGCCCAGCTCGTAGGCCTTCTGGAGGCCCTTCTCCAGGGCCTCGCCGGCCTTGTCCTCCAGCGGCAGCGCCAGGTTCTCCAGCTCGCCGCGGTACATGCTGAGCTGCTCTTCATCCAGACCGGACGGATCCGGCGATTCCATGATGTTGCGCGCGAAGTCCGCGTACGCGAGGCCGATGCGCGTCAGCGCCGCGATGCCCCACTCGCCGGAGCCCGTGGCGAGCACCGCCGCGTACTCCTTCTCCACGCGCTGCATCTCGCGCTGCTTGTTCGTCAGGTCGCGGCGGATGGTGGAGACGCGCGTGAACTTGATCTCCGAGAAGCGCTTCCACGTGGGCTCCAGCGCCAGGAAGCGCGCGTGGCCGTAGGCGTTGAGCACCGCGGTGTCCTTGCGCACGCTCTCCGGGAGCTTGTTCCAGCCGCGCACCAGCTCGTCCTGCGCCTTCTCCTGGCCACGGACGTCCTTCATCTTCTGGTACGCGAGCAGTTCGTGGTAGCGCGCCAGGTACCCCTGCCCCGCGGCGGTGCGCGGGTCGCGGCCGTAGTCCTCCACGAAGCGGCTGAAGGCGCGGGCCGCGTCGCTCCACTTCTTCTCCTTCTCCCACACCAGGCCGATGGAGAAGGCCACCTGCGGCACGTCCTTGCGGTCCTTGAAGCGCGTCAGGTAGTTGTTCCACGCGGTGACGGCCTTCTGGGACTCGCCCAGGCCGTCGTACCAGACGCCCGCGTTGAAGAGGGCGTCCGCCACCCACTCGCCCGCGGCGTCCACCTGCGCCTTGCGCTCGGCGGCCTTCTGCGCGCGCTTGGACTCCGCGTCCTCCGCGGCGCCCGGCGTGTCGTCCTTCTTCGCCACGGCGGCGGGCCTGGCCTTCTTCTCCTTGTCCTTCTTCGCCTGCGTCTCGCGGGCCTTGAGCGCGGCGTCGTACCCGGCCACGAAGGACTCGGACATGGCGGCGGCCTTCTTGAACTCGGCGACCTTCTCGTAGAGGCCGGACAGCGTGTAGCGGGTCTTCAGCTCGAAGTTGCTGTTCGGGTACTCCTTGAGGACGCGCTCGCCGGCGGTGATGCCCTTGTCCACCTCCCCCGCCTCCTGCGCGATGACCATCGCGTAGGTGAGCGCGCGGTCCGCGTTCTCCGACTTGGGGAACTCCGTCACGAAGGAGAGGAACTCCTCGGCGGCCTTGGCCGGGTTCTTCTCCTTCTTGTAGATGACCTCGTCCACGTACTTGTACTGGCTGCCCTCCACCACGCGGGCCACGCGCTGGGCGAAGTCCGAGCCGGGCTTGGACAGCTTCTTGTTGGAGAGGAACTTGCGCGAGAGCGTGTTGAGCTCCTGCCACTCCTCGCGGCTCTCCAGCACGTACATGGTCAGGTCCGCGGCGTCGCGCGAGCGGCGCTCCTCCGGGAACTTGTCGATGATCTCCCCGAAGCGCCGGGCCGCGTCCACGAAGTGCGCGCGGTCGTAGAGGATGACCGCGGCCTGGTAGCGCAGGTCGATCTCATCCTGGTTGCCCGGGTACAGCGTGTTGTACGTGTCGCACGCGGCGACCAGCCGGTCCTCGAACTTCGTGAGCGGCTGCTCGGCCTGCTCCTTGGCGTCGCGCTTCACCAGCTTCTGCTTGGCGACGTCGCCCTTGTCCTTCTTCTCGTCGACCTTCTGGCCGTCCTTCAGGTCGCTCTTGGAGAGCTGGCCGCGCTCGATCTTGACCAGCTTGTCGTAGGCGAGCACCGCGTTGTACGCGGCGGACTTGCGGTAGGCCTCGTTGGAGACCTCCCTGGCGGAGTCGCGGTCCGGAATCTGGAACGCCACCACGGCGTCGTACTCGGCGGCGGCGGCCTCCCACTCCTCCAGGGCCCAGAGGATCTCCGCGTAGAAGAAGCGGATGTTGAAGGCCGAGTCCGCGACGAACTCCGGGTTGTCGCTGGAGGCGAACGCGTCCACGTACTGCTTGTAGATGTCGCGCGCGAGCCGGTAGGTCTCCACCTGGCGCGTCTTCTGCGCCTCCTGGTGGTACTCGGTCACCATCACGCGCATGGCCTCCTCGGTGACGCTGAAGGCGTTGCGCAGCACGCCCGCGTTGCCCGCGTTGGCGGTCCACCACTCGCCGCCCGGGCGGTAGAGGTCCACCATCCGCTTCATCTCCTTGCGGACCTGCTGGCGCTGGCGCAGGCCTTCATACGCGCGCACCACCGCCTGCTGGTACTCCGGCGCGTTCGCGCCCATGGGCGCGTCGTCGATGAGCGTGCGGTACACCAGGATGGCGCTGTCGAAGTGGCCCGCGTCCACCAGGCCCGCGGCCGTCTTCGCGAGCAGCCGGCCCTGGCGCTTCGGCGGCGCCTTCTCCTTGAAGTAGGCGAGCGCCTCCTTGGGCTGATCCAGCTGGACGTAGAAGACGGTGAGGTCGTTGAGGGCCTCCGTGCGCAGGTCGCCCAGCTCCGCGCCGCGCTGGCCCGCGTAGTCCACCACCTCGTGCAGCTTCTTCAGGCCCGCGTCCAGGTCGCCCGCGTTGAAGTCACACCAGGACAGCTTGTAGGTGGCGTAGGCGTAGATCTTCGGCACGCCGGAGTCGCGCGCCTTCTCGTAGTTCTCCTTCGCGGGCAGCAGCTTGTTGTTGTCGAAGTAGTGGTTGCCCAGCTGGATGTACGCGTCCGGGACGAACTGCGACTTCGGGAAGTCGCGGATCAGCTCCTCGTAGCGCGCCACCGCGTCCTCGCGGCGGTTGAGCTCGTAGAGGTTGTAGCCCAGGGAGAAGAGGACCTCGTCGCGGGCCGGGTAGTCCGGGTACTCGGCGAGGATGGCCTCGTAGATGCGCATCGTCTCCGCGCGGTAGCGCTCGGACTCGCGGTGGTCCTGCTCCGGCGGCGTGGCCTTCTCCCCGCGCGCCACGGCGGCGTCGTAGGCCTTCTCCGCCGTGAGGAACTTCTCCATCTCCAGCTGGTAGAGGTACTTGGACTTCTCCCAGTAGAGCTCCGACAGGCGGTACTGCATCTCCGCCTTCTGCGTGGAGGTCTCCTGCAGCTTGGGGATGAGGCGCTTGAAGCCCTCGATGGCCTCGTCGCGCTTCTTGTCCGCGAGCGCGTCCCTCTTGGAGTCCGCGATGCGCGGCATGTCCGCGAACTTGGCCGTGGCGGGCTTCACCCGCGCCGGGCCCTTGCGCATGTCCTGGGGCGCGACGCCGGGCGGCAGCTCCGCCTTCCTGGCCTCCTCCTTGCCCTTCTTGCTCGCGGCCTCGGCCTTCTTCGCCGCGGCCTTCGAGGAGGACTTCTTCGTCGCCACCTTGCGCGGCGGTGCCGTCTCCTCCGCCGCCTCCCCCACCCCACCGGCCGCGAGCGCCACGCCCACCGCCAGTGCACCGAACCGAAGAACCACCTTCATGCGAGCTCCTGGAGAACCGCGCCTCGCCTGCCTGGGAAAACATCTGCCCAGCTGGGAGGGACGACGGAAAGTAGACGCGGGTTCCCAGATTGAGAAGTGGCCCGGAACGTGCCTTGTGCCCCGCCGTACGCGATCAGTCCGAGCCAGCTTCCAGGACTCAACATCCAGCGAAGAGGCCCCGTCCTCCGTGACAAACGCACGGTGGCGGGGCCTCTTGGGTGCTTCTCACGGCGGGCAGGTGCGCCCGGCTCCTACTTGCCTACTTCTCCTGGCGAGCAGGGCAGCCCCGCTTGAGCGTGTACTGATAGTAGCCGATCTCGTCGATCCAGAACTCGCCCTGGAAGCGCCAGTAGTTCCACGCCGCGCCGGGCATCTTCGGGCGGTAGAGCGTCTGGCGGGACAGCAGGGCCTTCTGGTCCACGCCCTCGGAGAAGAGGTCCTTCTCATCCAGCGCGGTCTGCACGCGGATGATCTCCGCCTGGTCGGAGAAGGTGCGGAGGTTGTCCGCGGCCTCCTGGATGCGGTTCTTGGCGAGCGTGCCGCCCACCTGGAGCAGCGTGGTGCGGATGTCCTCCAGCGACGCCACCGTCTGCGCGGCGAACGGCGTCCCGCGCCACGGGCCCTCGCTGATGGCGCGCTTCTCCTGGTCCACGCGCGTGAGCGTCCGCATCACTTCACGGATGCGCTCGTTGTTGCGGATCCACAGGTACACCGCGCGCGGCAGGCGGCGGTTCTCGGAGGACACCAGGTTGAAGGCGTTGATGGGCGCGACGTCCTCGCCGGTGAAGGGCTCCAGTTGCTTGGCCATGGGGCCGTAGCGCTCGTCGAACGCGGCGAGCGTCGTCTTCACCTCGTCGTAGAGGCACGAGTAGTAATAGACCGTGGCCTTGAGGATCCACGACTCGGGCTGGAAGGCGCCCTCGAACTGCGGCGCGTGCAGCGCCTGGAGGCTGCCCAGCGCGCCGCCGAAGTCCTCGTTCTGGAAGCGGGCGAAGCCGTTCTCGAAGAGGGCCTGGTCCCAGAAGCGCGCGTAGCGGGGCACGCCTTCATAGGCCTTCACCGCGTCCGCGTACTCGCCGCGGCGGTAGTGCACGCGGCCCAGGCCCAGGAGGGCCAGCTCGCGCGTCTCCGGCAGCTCCACCTGCGGCTCCTGCGTGTTCAGCACGGCCTGGAACGCGGCGAGGGCCTCCCGGTCCAGCGTCTCGCCTTCACCGGGGCGGCCCGGGAAGCGCGGGTCGGCGAGCACCGTGCCCAGCAGGTAGCGGGCCTTCGCGTAGACGCGGCTGTCCGCGGGCACGGCCTCCAGCAGCGCGCGGGCCTCCTCGAAGCGCATGCGGCGCTGGCTGGCGGTGCCGACCAGGTAGTTGATGCGCGCGAGCACCTCCTTGGGCAGCGTGGCCCACTGGTCGCGCACCTCGTCGGTGTAGGCCTGGTTGAGGATGCTGGGGATGAGGTTCTGCTCATCCAGCCGCTGCTGCATGTCCACCAGCCCCTCGATGGCCTTGAGGTACGAGGGGTGCTTGGGGCCGGCGTTGACGATGGCCGCGTAGGAGATGAAGGCCGCGACGGGCAGGTCCTTCTTGGCGAAGGTCTGCGCCAGGTAGAACTCGGCCTTGCCCTTCAGGTCCGCGTCCTCCCCTTCCGCCAGCTGCGCGAAGAGCGGGGCCGCGGTGTCGAGCTGGCCCGCGTTGAAGGCGGCCAGCGCGCGGTTGTAGGTGCCCACGTCCTGCTGGGCGAGCGCTGCGGCGGGCACGGCGAGGGGCCCGAGGACGACGAGGAGTCGGAGCAGTCGGGACATGGCTAGAAGAGCACCGAGAAGCCAGCGTAGAAGCTGACGTTGTTGAGGACGTCCGACGAGGGCTCGGCGACGAGGTCCCGCCCGAGGATGATGTCCTCGCGGTAGTTCTTCTTCGTCTTCGGGTCCACGCCGTCGAACTTGGCCACCTGGCAGCTGCCGCTCAGGTTGAGGCCATCGAAGGGCTGGTTGGTGGCGCGCGCGGCCTCCAGCGCCTCGAAGTCCGCCAGGTTGCAGCCGTCCACCCTGTCCACGCGCGCGGTGTAGATGAGGTCGCGCACCTCCAGGCGGATGGCGTAGCTCTCGCCGAACTGCACGCGGAAGCCGCCGCCCACCTCCCCCAGGAACTTGTTGCCCGTGTCGCCGAAGCGCGCGGGCACCTGGTACGTCTGCCCCTCCACCTCGTTCGCCACCTCCGGGCGGATGAGGTGGCGCGTCTTGCCGATGCCCGCGCCGCCGCTGAGCACCACGCTGAACTGCGCCAGCGAGTTGTTGAAGAAGGCGAACTTGCCGTAGAGCGGCGTCACCTCCACGCCCGCGTGCGCGCCCCACTGGAGCAGGAGCGACGACGCGGCCTGGGCCTGCTCGCGCACCTTGTCGATGAGCTCCAGGTTGAAGTCGCTCTCGTCGGAGTACCAGTTGTACTGGCCGCCCACCTGGAGCGCGAAGTTCTCCTGCAGGTGGTAGACGTAGTGCAGCGCGGTGCCCACGTGGTTGGTGAACTTGCCGTTCACCTGGACGACGCCGGGGTACAGCACCAGCTCGTGCTTCCCCTCGTCCGCGAAGCGCTTCTTCTGGACGATGTGGACGTTGACGTTCGGGTTGTAGAGCGGCGCGCCGTTCACCAGCCGCTGCTGCTGCGCGTCCGTGGTGCGCGGCCCCTCCCCCGCGTCCAGCACCGGCGCGTCCGAGGGCGCGGTGGCGGCCGGAGCCGCAGCGGGCGCGGAGGGCTCGGCGGGCGCGGAGGAGGGCGCGCGGTCCGCGTCATCCTCGTCCACGGTGGGCGCGGCCGGCCTGGCCGGCGCGGCCTCCGGCTGGGACTGGGGCACCGCGGGCGCTTCGCGCTCGGTGCGCGGGCGCTCCGGCGGTTCCGCGGGAGAAGGAGAGGCCGGCGCGGTCGCATCCGGACCCGGGGCGGCCGGCGGCTGCGCCGGAGAGGCGCCTTGCGCGAACGCGAGGGCAGGCACCGCGGCAACGAGGAGCGCGATGGATCGGAAGGGTCGCATAGGAAAAGGTCAGAAAGAGAAGGTGTAGCCGAGGTCGAACTGCACCAGGTGCGTGAGGCCCGGGCTGCTGGCGGGCTCGCCGGTGGTCCGGCCGGCCTCCCAGTCGTCGCGCAGCAGGTTCACGCGGTAGCTGTCCTTGAAGATCCAGTCGCGCAGCTCCAGCCGGATGCCGTGCTGCTCCTTGATGAAGAAGCGGAAGCCCAGCGCGGCGGACACCACCGGCGCCACGCGCGACTCCTTCACCCAGGAGTTCTCCGTGGCGCTGCCCCGGTCATCCACGGACGTGCGGTTGTCACAGACGCCCGCGGCCCGGTCCACCACCTGGGTGCACTGGATGACGGACTGGCGCTTCAGGTTGGACAGGCCGCCGCCCGCCCAGAGGTACGTCTGGAAGTGCACCGGGATGTCCGCGACGAGGCTGATCTTCCCGTAGATGGGAGCCCACCGCGCGCCGACGACGCCGTGCAGGTTCATCCGCCACATGTCCTCCAGCTCGTCCGTGACGCGCTTGTCCTCGCGGTCCAGGAAGGACTCGGAGATGGAGCGCGCCAGGCCCGTGTGGCGGCTGGCGGCGTAGCCCGCGCGCGCCTCCAGCGCGAACGTGTCGAACAGGTTGTAGGCCAGCCCGACGTCGAAGAAGTAGTGCGCCGTCAGGTGCGTCTGCACGGGCAGACCCACGGACAGGGACAGCTCCGGATGGCCCGCGGGCTTGTAGAGCCGGTTGCGGACCACCGCCGAGTCCAGGACGCCGTCTTCCTGTGCGGCGGCGCCGAGCGCCGTCAGCGAGAGGCTCAGCGCGGCGAAGACTCGAAACGTGCGTGCGTTCATATCTCCTGCCCGGCCCGGGGGTGGGCCGTTGGGTGCTCCGGTCGCGCCCCGTCTCCTGCGACGGCGTGGCACCGGCGTGGGACAGCGATGTGAGCACGGCGCCCATCCACCGCAAGCGGATCCCAGTAGCAGTCGGTAAAGTTTTCGCCCTTTGACGCCAGGGAGACCAGCACTCAACGTTTCCACGGGGATGCGGGCCCTGGAGGCCCCTCGAACCCCACGCGAAGGCGCGCGCCCGCACGCACATGCGGCCACGCGGTCTTCCGGAAACGACGAACGCCCCGCCCGGCCACCCGAAGGTGCCCGAAGCGAGGCGTCGAGAGGGGCGTCAGAGAAGCGCCCCGGCGCTCAGCGACCGCGGACTAGCGCGCGGCCTTGTGCTGCGCGCGCATGGCCACCTTGATGGAGGGGCGCACGATGACGATGCCGTCGTTGTGGCCGGGGACCGCGCCCTTCACGAGCACCAGGCCCTTCTCCACGTCCACGTCCACCACCGTCAGGTTCTGCGTGGTGACGCGCTCGACGCCGTAGTGACCCGGCATCTTCTTGTTGGGGTACGTGCGGCCCGGCGTCTTGCGCTGGCCGATGGCGCCCGGGTGACGCTGATACTCGTGCGTGCCGTGCGTCTTGGTCTGCGAGCCCTTGAAGCTCCAGCGGCGCATGACGCCGGAGAAGCCGCGGCCCTTGGTCACGCCGGTGACGTCCACCAGCTCGCCCTTGGTGAACATGTCCGCCTTGATGGCGTCGCCCACGTTGAAGCCCGCGGCCTCCTCGGCCGTGACGCGGAACTCGCGCAGGTGGCGACGGGGGGTCGCGCTGGCCTTCTTGAAGAAGCCGAGCTGCGGCTTGTTCAGGACCTTCTCGCGAACCTCGCCAAAGCCCACGGTCACCGCGGAGTACTGATCCTTCTCCGGGGTGCGCTTGCCGACCACCAGACAGGTGTTGACGTCGATGACCGTCACCGGAACGAGGTTGCCCTCGTCGCTGAACACCTGGGTCATGCCGATCTTCTTGCCAATCAGACCCTTCACGTCGTCCTCACAGCGAGCGCCCGTGGCGCCGAAAGCCCAATGAAATCAATGAACTGGCCTACACGCGGTCCCGCGGCCGCCAGGAAGCGGCGCAAGATAGCAAACACGTCCCCTACGTCAAGCACCAAGGGTGGGCGTACCCCTCACTGCGCGACATCCAACCGCGGGTAGAAGGGGTTGAGCTGCCCGTCCGCGATGCGCTGGGCATACACCTCTTCGCCGAGCAGGAACAGGGCCTGATCCAGATAATCTTCCGCGCCCTTGATCTCCTCCTCCTTGGCGGCGATGGCCTGGTCGAGCTCCGCCATGCGGGCGTCGTGCTGCTGCTTCTGCTCCTCCGCGGCGTCCTCCAGCTCGATCAGGCGCTTGTGCGCCAGGATGCCGGCCGCGCCGGGCTGGCCGGGGGTGGGCGTGAGGGCGGTGGCCAGCTGGGACTCCCAGTCCTCCACCTCGCGCGCCAGGCGCATCTGGGCGATGCGGTTCTTCTTCAGGTTCTGCTTGGCGGCGTCCAGCTTCACCGGATCCTGGGTGGTCATCTCCAGGTCCGCGAGCTTCGCCTCCAGCTTCTTCAGGCCCACGATGGCGTAGCGCAGGTCGGCGCGGCGGGTGGCCAGCGTCTTGCGCATGCCCTTCACCTTGCCCTCCACCGCCGTCACGGCCTTCTGGAAGCGGCCGGTGATCTCCTTCTGGGCGGCGCACTCCTCTTCGTGCTGGGCCAGGAAGTCCTGGTAGGCCAGGTCCTCGTCGTTCATCTCCGCTTCCAGCATCGCCAGCTCCTCCCGGCGTGCCTCCAGCACCTCTTCGGCGCGGTAGACGCGTTCCATGGAGCGGGGACAGTTCGGCTTGCCCGGGAGCACATCCCGGGCCTTGTCGCCGAGCTGGAAGATGAGGTCGTTGTAGCTCTCCTTCGCCATGGGCGGATTCATACGCCCAAGTCGCCAGGACTGTCACCGGCCGAGCGCATCCCCGCGCCCGGTCCCGCCCACCTCCTTCAGGAATCCGCGGGGGCCGCGACGGCCTGGGACTCGCCCCGCCGCACCGCCGCCAGGGCGCCTTCCGCCAGGGCGAGCAGCTCCCGGGCGCGGTCCTGCTCCTCGGTCCGGTTCAGCTCGCACACCCAGGCGGAGGACAGGTCCGCGTGCTGGCGGGCCATCTCCGCGGTCGTCTCATAGCGCGCGGCCGATGCGCGGGCGAAGGCCCCCTCGCGGCGCAGCTCCAGCACCGTGTCTGGATCCAGATCGATTTCTTCCGGAGGGACCGGCAGCGGCCCGCGCCCCAGCGCCGCCAGGCGGGCCAGGAGCCGCGAGGCGTGGGCGCGACAGAAGGCGGCCAGCACCATCAAGCGCGCCCGGACCCGCGCGTCGCTCATGCGCTCCGCCAGCCCCGTCATGCGACGGGCCGACACCACTTCTGCTTCCCACGCGGCGGCCAGTGCGGCTGCCAGCCGGGTATGCCTCGCTCCCATCTGCGTCCCTCCCCCACCCTCGTGAGACGCAAGCTAGGAACGCTGTTGGGGCAATTCAACCGACCGCGCGAGCAACCATCCAATAAAGCCCGACTCCCGCCAGGCCGATGGAGGACAGGCGCACAACCTTCGAGTGCAGCCGGGGCCTGCGATGGACGATGCGCAGCACGGGGACGAGGAAGGCCACCACCGCCGCCTGCCCCGCCTCCACGCCCAGGTTGAAGCCCACGAGCGCCGGGACCACGGACGTCCCCAACCCGTAGCCGCCGAGCACGCTCGCGAAGCCCAGCCCGTGCACCAGGCCGAACCCGAAGGTGAGCCCCGCGCGGTGGCCGTGCCGGCGCAGGAGCAGGTTCTCCAGCGCCATGTAGAGGATGGACGCGGCGATCGCGGCCTCGGCCCACCGCGTTCCCCGCGCGCCCAGCGTCACCCAGCCCAGGGCGGTGCACGCCAGCGTCAGCGAGTGCGCCAGCGTGAAGGACGTCACCAGGAGGAGGATCCGCCGGAGCGTGCCGCCCACCAGCAGCACCGCCAGAAGGAACAGCAGATGATCCGCCCCCGACAGGATGTGGCGGATGCCCTCGCCCACCCAGCCGGCGAAGCCGTCCACCGCCGCGCCACCGCCCTCCAGGCCGAGCGTGGGGTGCTCCCGGTCCGCGAAGTCCATGCCCGCGAAGCCCCCCTCCTCCGAACCGCCCGCGCGGATCAGCCGGTAGCCCGGAGGCAGCGCGTCCAGCACGCCAAACGTCTGTTGGAGGGAGCCCGGCGGACAGCGGAACTCCGCCTGGAGCTCCACCGCGCCGCCCTCTTCGTTCCAGGTCGCGCTCGAGGACCGGAGCGCGCAGGGCGCCCCACCCGCGGTGAGCGGCAGCCGGCTCCAGAGCCGCGCCTCCACCTCCGGCCGCAGGGCCTGGAGCGCGGAGGCAGGAGGCGCGGCGCCCCCATCCCACGGGCCGGGTGGAAGACCGGGCACGAGCCGCCCCAGCGCGTCCGGCGCCAGCGTGAGCGTCTCCCGCACGCGCTCCGGGGACGCGTCCTCGCGGGCGGCCCGCACGACGAGCAGATCCGCGGCGTGGGCATGGGCGGCGGCGGGCCCCAGGAGGATCAGGGTCAGGAGCACCCACCGGGCCGCGGAGAATGGCTTCATCGCGCGAGGGAGCCTGCCCTCCGCGCGCCCTGGCCGTCCACCTCCGAGGTGCCCGCCGGGGTCCCTACTCGCTCACGAACTCCAGCCGCACCTGCTGCCGGCCGGACAGCCCGCCATGGTGCGCGCCGCAGCGCGGACAGATGAGGGGCTGATCCCAGTCCCACGAGGCCTGCACGTCCTCTCCGCAGCAGACCATGGGGATGGTGCGCAGCAGCTCCTCGTCCGGCGGCAGCGGCCGGGGCAGCGGCTCCGGCGCCACCGACACGAAGGTGGGCCGCGGGTTCTGCGCCAGCGTGCGGTGCACGTACGCCAGCTGCTCGTACCTCACGTGGTTCGCCCACGCGCGCGCCATCTGCTCCACGTGCGCGGACTGCTCCGGCGTGAGCCACGCGTCCGGCAGCGCGCGGTGGCCGCAGTACAGGCAGTGCCACGCGGGCAGCTCCTCCGGCGTGTACGCCTCGTGGAGGTTCTCGAAGGGGAAGTAGCCCGCGAGCAGCCGCTGGAGCATCCCCGCGTCGTGGCGGCTGGGCCGCGTCTTGAAGGCGCGCTGGCAGCGGGGACACTCGCGCCGCACGAAGCCCGCCTTGTCCCGCGGCAGCTCCAGCCACGCCATGTCCAGCTCCGGCAGGTTCACGCCAGCCCCCGCCTGCGCCCCAGCGACGCGACGGCCAGCACGAACGCGATGAGGGAGAACACCAGGAGGAGGTGCACCCACTGCCCCTCCGTCGAACCGGTGATCAGCCCCATCACCCACAACACCAACAAGATGATTCCCATGGTCCAGTACACGCCACACCTCCCGCCACGCCGGGCCCCGAAAGTCAGACCGGGCGCAAGCTAGGGACGCGGGCGCACCGCGGCAACAGGTGGAGCTTTCTGCAGGGTCAGGTTGGGAAACCCACTTCCCAGACCGGGCATTTTTTCCGGATGCCGGGGGCCTCGCGGGTGCTGCCCGAGCCCTTCTCTTAAGGATCCGTGAGCCACCCGGCGCACGCAACGTACGCTGGCACGTTGCCTGCTTAGCCGCTGAGTGTGGGCGAGTCAGCGGGCGCGGGCGGTCGGGGCGCCAGGGGAGGGCGAGATGCGGGGCTGGACGGTGGCGATGGCAGCGGCGGCGATGCTGGTGGGGACCAACGCGGTGGCTTTCCCGGTGCAGGTGCCCGTGGGGGCACAGGGTGAGGCGCCGGACGTCGCGGCCCTGCGGGCGCAGCTGGCGGAGAAGGAAGCGCAGCTCAAGGAGGCCCTGGCCCGGCTGCAGATGTACGAGGACGAGGCGGACTACCTGCGCGCGGAGCAGCTGGGCGTGGCCGAGGCCGTGCGCGCCTCCGGGCTCCCGGAGCGGCAGCAGCGCCGGCTGGCGGTGGCCATCGTCCGCGAGGCGGAGCGCAACAACCTGGATCCGCTGCTGGTGGTGGCGCTGATCCGCTGCGAATCCTCCTTCAACAACTACGCGGTGTCCGGCGTGGGCGCCATGGGCCTCATGCAGGTGATGCCCGACACGGGCAAGTACCTGGCGGAGAAGTCCGGCTACAAGCTGGGCCGCCACACCAACCTGTTCGACTTCGAGACGAACGTGAACCTGGGCACGGCCTACCTGGCGGAGCTCATCAGCCGCTTCGGCTCCGTGGAGGGCGCGCTCGTCGCCTACAACGCGGGGCCCACGCTGGCCAGGCGCATCCTGTCCAAGAAGGAGCACCGGACGAAGTTCATGGCCGGCTACCCCGCCAAGGTCGTGAAGGAGTTCCGCAAGCTGAAGGCCCAGCAGGAGCGCGCCATCAGCCTGCGTGCCGAGCAGGCAACATCCGACCGCAAGGGTTGACCGCTGCGTGACACGCCGTCCGCCCGGTCGCCAACACTCCGGCCGAAGTTGCAGGCTCGCCACTGACCCCAGCGCCCGCGACGATGCACTGTTCGGCTCCGGCTGGGCACCCCCACAAGACCGTGGGAACCCCCGGGCCACCTCCAGTGGTCCGGACACCGTGACCCAGCCGCCATCTCACCATCGCAGGCTGCACACACGTGCATACTTTTGTTGGAGCGCGCGACATGACGGGGCTTCGGATTCATCGGGAGGAGGAGGCGGGTCGGATCACCCTGCGCCTGGAGGGAACGCTGGACGGCCGCACGGCGCAGGAGCTGAGCAGCTCACTCCAGGCGCTGGCCCAGAGCGAGGTCGTCCTGGACTTCGCGCACCTGCGTGAGTTCAAGGACAGCGCGGTGGGCATCCTGACCCACGGCCTGAAGGACAGCGCCGTGCAGCTGCGCGGGCTGGCCACGCACCACGAGCGGATGTTCCGCTACTTCGGCGTGCTGTCCGCGCCGACGACGCACCGGGCGTACTACACGCCCGAGGACGTCCTGCCCGCCTGAGCCACCCAACCTGGAGTCCCTCCGGGTCGCGCGCATCCCCGGCAGCAGGCGCCCGCGCCTCCACGGCAGGCGGGCATCCGGCGCGGAACACGCGCGGTCTGGAGGGGTGCCGGCGGGCGTTCGCCTGGGCTAGAGTGCGCGCCCAGATGACCCAGCCCGCTCGCGTCCTCGGCCCCGTTCCCGCCCCTGCTTCCGCGCGCGCGGTGATGGAGCGGCTCGCCGCCCAGCTTGGCCGTGCCGTCCAGGGCAAGCCGGAGGAGATCCGCCGCGTCGTCACCTGCGTGGTGGCCGGCGGGCACCTCCTCCTGGAGGACATGCCCGGCGTGGGCAAGACGACGCTGGCGGAGGCGCTCGCCCGCGCGTGCGCCCTGTCCTTCTCCCGCATCCAGTTCACCGCGGACCTGCTGCCGGCGGACATCCTGGGCGCGCAGGTGTTCCACGCGCAGACGGCCACCTTCTCCTTCCGGCCGGGGCCGCTGTTCCGGCAGCTGGTGCTGGCGGACGAGCTCAACCGCGCGCCCCCGCGCACCCAGTCCGCGCTCCTGGAGGGCATGGCCCAGGGCCAGGTGTCGCTGGACGGGCAGACCCACCCGCTGCCCTCGCCCTTCATGGTGGTGGCCACCCAGAACCCGGTGGACTTCTCCGGCACCTATCCGCTGCCGGACTCGCAGCTGGACCGCTTCCTCGTGCGCCTGTCGCTGGGCCACCCGGCGCCGGACGTGGAGGCGCACCTGCTCACCACGCGCGGCGCGGCGTCCCCCCTGCCCTCCGTGGAGGCGGTGACGGGGCCGGAGGAGCTGGCGTCGCTGCGCGACTTCGCCCAGGACGTGAAGCTGGACGCGGCGGTGGCGGACTACGTGGTGCGGCTGGCGAGGGCCACGCGCGAGCACGGCGACCTGGAGCGCGGCGCGTCCACCCGGGCGGTGCTGGCGCTGGGGTCCGCGGCCCGGGCCCAGGCCCTGTGGGAGGGGCGCGACTTCGTCACCCCCGGCGACGTGCGCGCCATGCTGGTGCCCTGCTGGGCGCACCGCGTGCTGCTGCGCAGCGCGGTGCAGGGCGTGTCCGCCCGGGATGAAGCGGCGCACCTGGTGGAGGAGATCTCCCGCAGGGTGGCGGCCCCGCGGTGAAGGCCCCCGCCCGCCCCTCCGCCAAGGCGCGGCTGCGCGCCCTCCTCCGTCCGCCGCGCACGCTGTCGGTGACGAAGACGGGCCGCACGTACCTGGTGGTCACGTTCGGCGTGGGGCTGGGCGCGCTCAACACGGGCAACAACCTGCTCTACCTGCTGCTGGGCCTGCTCTTGAGCATGGTGGTGGTCTCCGGCGTGCTGTCGGAGCGCTGCCTGCGCGACCTGACGGTGCGCCGCGTGGGCTCGGACGCGGCCTTCGCGCGCGAGCCCTTCGCGTACCGCTGGGCGGTGTCGCGCAAGGCGGGCCACGGCTTCGCGCTGACGTTCTCCGAGGACCGCTCCCCGCTCACCGGCACCGGGAAGCTGGGCCACCTGCCCGCGGGCAAGGAGCACGTCGTCCGCGGCGACCTGGCCGCGCCACGCCGGGGCCCCGTGCGCCTGTCCGGCGTGCGCGTCACCACCACGTGGCCCCTGGGCCTGTTCGCCAAGACGCGCGTGTTCCCCCTGGAGGGGACGCTGCTCGTGTATCCGCGCCGGGGCTACGCCTGCAAGGAGCCGGGGCCGGCGGAGCGGGGCCCGCGCGGCGAGGCGGGCAGCCCGCGCCACCTGGACGGCACCGGCGACGTGGCGGGCCTGCGCGAGCTGGGCGTGAACGAGGACGCGCGCCGCGTCCACTGGCTGAAGAGCGCCGCGGCGGGGCGCCTCCTGAAGGTGGAGCGCGAGCGCGAGGAGCGCCGCGTGTGGAAGCTCGCGCTGGAGGCGGGCCTCACGGGCGACGCGCTGGAGCGCCGCTGCGAGGAGGTCGCCGCCCAGGCGCACCAGCTGCTGGACGCGGGGCACGAGGTCGGCCTCCAGCTGCCGGAGCGCCTGCTGCGGCCCGCGGCGGGCGCGTCCCAGGAGCGGCGCGTCCTCCAGGCGCTCGCGTGGGTGGGCTTCGAGGACGCGGACGCCGGGGCGGACCGGGAGGCGGCGTGAGGCGTCCCCTGCGGCTGCGGCTCCTCCTGCGCGACCTGGCGGCGGGCTCCGCCTTCGGCGCGATGGCCGTGTCCGGGCAGCTCCCGCTGTGGACGCTGGGCGTCTTCAGCACGGCGCTGGTGCTGGCGCTGTTCGACGTGCGGCTCGTCGCGCGCCACTCGCGCCTGTCCGCGCTGGGGCTCCTGGCGGCGGCGGTGCTCCTGGGGCTCCAGCTGACGTCCGGGGCGATGAACGCCGTGGTGGCCGCGTGTGCCTTCGCGGGCCTCATCGCCGCGCAGCGCATGCTGTCCACGCCGGACGCCGCGGCGGAGGGGCAGACGCACCTGACGGGCCTGCTGATGGTGGCGGGTGGCGCGGCCCTGTCCGGCGACATGACGTACGCGCTGTGCCTCATCGCCTTCGGGGTGCTGGCCAGCCTGGCCCTGGCCCTGGGCGTGGTGGAGGCGGCGGTGCCGGACGGCGAGCCCGTGCCGGTGCGCGCCGTCATGCGTCCGCTGTCCTCCGGCCTGGCGTTCGCGGTGGCCGGCGCGGTGGCCTTCTTCGTCCTCTTCCCGCGCCTCAACTGGGCCATGGTGGGGCCGCGCTCGGCGCCGGGCCTGGGCGCGGTGAGCAGCGCGGGGTACTCCAACACCGTGCGGCTGGGCGGCGCGGGCACCATCAAGGGCAACCCGCGCGTGGTGCTGCGCGCCGCGCTCACGCCCGACCCGGGCACGGACGCGCTGGACGCCTACTGGGTGGGCCGCACCTACGACACCTTCGACGGCATGGAGTGGTCGAACGTCGTCGGCGCGCAGCAGACCGAGCGGCAGATCACCCTGCGCCCCGCCAGCGACACGCTGCTGCACCAGCGCATCGAGCTGCTGCCCGCCTACGGCGCCCGCACGCTGATCGCCCTGGAGACGCCGTCCCGGCTGGGCAACGCCATGGCGCACACGCCCACCGGCACCCGGTACAGCCTCGTGCAGCTCCAGGGCGGCAGCGAGGTGCGCTTCACCGTCACCGCGCCCTCGTACACCTACGAGGCCTACAGCCTGCCCCCGGGCGCCAAGGCGGGCCTGTCCTCCGCCCTGCTCCAGGCGGAGAGGGATCAGCTCCTGGCGCTGCCGGATCACCTGGACCCGCGCGTGGCCCAGCTCGCCGCGCGGGTGCTCCAGGGAGAGAAGGAGCCCCTGGCGGCGGCGCAGAAGCTCGCCGCCTTCCTGCAGCGGGACTACGCATACACGCTGGAGCAGGAAGGCACGCCGGAGGATCCGCTGTCCGACTTCCTCTTCGTGCGCAAGGCGGGCCACTGCGAGCACTTCGCCACCGCGCTCACGCTGCTGCTGCGCACCCAGGGCATTGGCGCGCGGCTGGCCACGGGCTTCTACGGCGGCACGCGCGTGGACGGGGGCTACCTCGTGCGCGCGGGCGACGCGCACGCCTGGACGCACGTGCTCGTGCCGGGGCGCGGCTTCGTCACGGTGGACGCGACGCCGCCGTCCAACCGCTCGAGCCAGGGCTCCGTCCTCCTGGAGAAGCTGCTCGCCTTCTATGAAGCGATGGAGGCGCGCTGGCGCAACTCCGTCGTCGACTACTCCTTCCGCGACCAGTTCGAGCTCGCGAGCGCCCTGGTCCGCCCGCCCCGCCCACCTCCCGGCGCCAGCAAGGACGCCACCCCGAGCCGCCTCCCCCCGCCGCGCGCGTGGGCGACGGCCGCCGTCGTGGCCTTCATCGCCTGGCGCGCGGGCCGCTTCGCCTCCCGTTGGACGGGCCGCGCCCCGGTGCTGGAGGCCACGCGCTTCGTCGACCGGGTGGACGCCGTGCTCCAGAAGGCCCACGTGCCGCGCTTCGAACACGAGACGCTGGAGGACCTCACGACGCGCCTGGCGCGCGAAGGCCACCCGCTGGCGCTGGCGCTGACGCCCCTCACCCGCCGCTACCTGGAGGCCCGCTTCGGCGGCCGGGCCCTGCGCGAGGGAGAGGCCGAGCACCTGCTCGCCACCCTGCGCCGCGCGCTGGACGCGGAAGCCGCGCGCCGCGCCGCGAAGGCGGCCGGCCAGGCAGGCCCTACCGCCCGCGCCTCCTGAGCGGAAGAGAAGTGCCCTCCAGACGGAAGCGGGCTTCCGTCACCGGTCGCCCGCCCTCCCCAGGGACGCCCGGCCGAGGTGGAGAAATGTCTCCACCGCCGCCCCGTGTCGTCATTAAGCGTTTCAGCGAACCTCCATTCGCGAGCGCCATGGCGACGTGCGCTCGGGGGCCGCGCGCCGTGCAATTCCTCTCTTCGTAGACCCCCGGATTTCCTCTCGGCCACGGGTAATGGTTACAGGCTTTTTCGGGGGGCGCGGGTCTGCGTCCTCCAACCCCTCGGAGACACACGCGAATACATCCAACCCCGGTTGGCATCCCCGTTGCTCAGGGCAGACACGTCAAGTTGTAGGACTTGAACCCAGGGCACCTTTCAAGCGCCTCCGCCCCGGCGGGAGGCCCGATTCGGAGAATCCATCCATGCAGGCTTCGACCGAGCAGTCGTCCAATTCCGGCTCCCTCGCGATGTACCTCTCGGAGATCAACCAGTACTCGCTCCTGAAGGTGGAGGAGGAGCAGGAGCTGGCGCGCCGGTTCATCAAGGGAGACCTGGCGGCCGGCCACCGGCTGGTGACGAGCAACCTGCGCTTCGTGGTGAAGGTCTCCTACGAGTACCGCTCCTACGGCATCAAGATGTCGGACCTCATCCAGGAGGGGAATATCGGCCTGATGAAGGCGGTGCAGAAGTTCGACCCGGACAAGGGCATCCGCCTCATCTCCTACGCGGTGTGGTGGATCCGCGCGTACATCCAGAACTACATCCTGAAGAGCTGGTCGCTGGTGAAGCTCGGGACCACGCAGGCGCAGCGCAAGCTGTTCTTCAGCCTGGCGCGCACCCGCCGTGAGCTGGAGAAGCTGGGCAGCGGCGAGACCGTGGTGAACGTGGATGAGATCGCCCGGAAGCTCCACGTGAAGCCCGGCGAGGTGCGGGAGATGGAGCAGCGCATGGGCGGCCGGGACCTGTCCCTGGACGCGCCCATGGGCGAGGACGGCGGCAACAGCCACGTGGACTTCGTGGTGAGCGCCGCGGCGCCCCAGGACGACGAGTTCGCGGACAAGGAGGAGGCGGGCCTCATCAACAACCGCGTCCGCACCGCCCTCATGCGCCTGGATCCGCGCGAGCGCTTCATCATCGAGCAGCGCGTGATGAACGAGCGCCCCATGACGCTCAAGGAGCTGGGCGAGCATTTCGGCTTCTCCCGTGAGCGCGCGCGTCAACTGGAGATCCGCGCCAAGGACAAGCTCAAGTCGGAGCTGGCCGCCCTGATGGCGGAGGTGGATCCGGAGACCCTGGCCGCCCAGGGCTGAAGGCTGTTTTCGCACGTCGGCGGAGACCCTGCTACAACGGGCCCCTGATTCCCTGTCAGGAGTGCCTGCTTGTCCCACGGTTCCCCGCCGGTCGTCGACGATCGCGTCCCTCTCGCGGAGGCGCATGGCGCCGCCCCGCACAAACCCTATGTGTCCCCCGAGCAGTCGCCCACGGAGCTGACCCTCCGGGGCCTGGTGCTCGGGTCGGTGCTGGGCATCGTGTTCGCGGCGTCGTCCGTGTACCTGGCCATCAAGGTCGGCCTCACGGTGTCCGCGTCCATCCCGGTGGCGGTGCTCTCCATCGCCATCTTCCGGGCCCTGGGGCGCTCCAGCATCCTGGAGAACACCATCGTCCAGACGACGGGCTCCGCGGGTGAGTCGCTCGCGTTCGGCGTGGCGGCCGCGCTGCCCGCGCTGCTCATCCTGGGCTACGACATCAGCCTCACGCACGCGTTCCTCACCGCCGCGCTGGGCGGCGTCCTGGGCGTGCTGATGATGATCCCCCTGCGCCAGGGCCTCATCGTCCAGGAGCACGGCAAGCTCACCTACCCGGAGGGCACGGCCAGCGCGGACGTCCTCATCGTCGGCGAGCAGGGCGGCACCAACGCCCGCACGGTCATCCTCGGCTTCATCATCGGCGGCCTCTACAAGTTCGCCTACTCCGGGATGAAGCTCTTCAAGGAGGCCATCGGCACGCCCATCAAGGGGCTCAAGGCCGCGACGCTCTCCACGGAGGTGTCCCCGGAGCTGCTCGGCGTGGGCTACATCATCGGCCCGCGCGTGGCGGGCATCACCTTCGCGGGCGGCGTGCTCAGCTACCTCATCCTCATCCCGATGATCTCCTTCTTCGGCAGCGGCATGGAGACGCCGCTGCTGGTGCACAACGGGATGCTCATCAAGGACATGTCGCCGGATCAGATCCGCAACGCGTACGTGCTCTACATCGGCGCGGGCGCGGTGGCGACGGGCGGCCTCATCAGCCTCATCCGCTCCCTGCCCACCATCGTGGGCGCCTTCAAGCGCAGCGTGGAGACGCTGCGCCAGTCGCGCGCGCAGGGGCCGCTGCCCACGGTGCTGCGCACGGATCAGGACCTGCCCATCACGGTGGTGCTGGTGGGCAGCGCGCTGCTGGTGCTGGCCATCTGGCTGGCGCCGCCGCTGCACGTGAACCTCATCTCCGCCATCCTCATCGTCATCTTCGGCTTCTTCTTCGTGACGGTGAGCGCGCGCATCACCGGTGAGATTGGCTCCTCGTCCAACCCCATCTCCGGCATGGTGGTGGCCACGCTGCTGGTCACCTGCCTCGTGTACCTGCTGTTCGGCTGGACCTCGTCGCCGGACCGCTTCATGGCGCTCACCACGGCGGCCATCGTGGGCATCGCCGCGTCCAACGGCGGCACCACCGCGCAGGACCTGAAGACGGCGTTCCTCGTGGGCGGCACGCCCAAGCGCCAGCAGATCGCCCTCTTCGTGGGCGTGCTGACCAGCGCGATGTTCATCGGCCTGGTGCTGGTGCTGCTCAACCAGGGCGCCACCGCCGTGATTCCGGAGGCGCACCCGAACGTGCAGGTGACGGAGCTGACCCAGGAGACGCGCACCCAGCACACCTACCGCTGGGCGGTGTCCCAGGACGCGCTCGCCCGGCGCGGCATGACGCCCGCGCAGCTCAAGCGCTCGCTGTGGGCGGAGCGCCTGGACATGGCGCCGGCGCCGGACGGCACGCTGGAGCTGCGCAGCTGGCGCCCGGTGCCGGCCGAGGAGCTGGCCGGCCTCACGCTGTCGCCGGCCAACGGCCCGTCGCTGAAGCTGTCCGACGCGGGGGCCATCACCGCCGGTCCGGACCGCGTCTACAAGGAAGGCTACGTGCGCGGCGCGGACACGCCCGTGCCCGCCGGCCGCTACCTGGTGGATGACCAGGGCACCATCCAGTACGTGGTGGACCCGGGCATCGGCGGCCGCATCAGCGAGTACGAGGGCCAGACGCTCACCCGCTACTCCGCGCCCAAGGCGCAGCTGTTCGCGCTCATCATCGACGGCATCCTCACGCAGCGGCTGCCGTGGGACCTGGTGCTGCTGGGCGTCTTCATCGCGCTGATGCTGGAGCTGTGCGGCGTGTCCTCGCTGCCCTTCGCGGTGGGCGTGTACCTGCCCATCAGCAGCTCCGCGCCCATCTTCGTGGGCGGCATGGTGCGCCACTTCGTGGACAAGCTGCGCGGCGGCACCGCGGCGGAGTCCGAGTTCTCCCCGGGCACGCTGATGTCCTCCGGCTACATCGCGGGCGGCTCCATCGCGGGCGTGCTCATCGCGTTCCTGGAGATCGCCAGCGACGGCGCCTGGACGCGCGCCATCAACCTGCCCGCCCTCTTCGGGCACGAGGGCGGCCTTGGCGCGTTCCTCAACGCCGTGGGCGAGAGCGAGCTGGCGCACCCGACGTGGTCCAACGTCTGGGGCCTGGCGTTCTTCGCCGCCCTCACCGCGGTCCTCTTCCGCTCGGCCCTCAAGGGCAAGAGCGGCGCGGAGGCCCCGCCGCCGTCGCACTGACGGCCCGGAAGGCGCCCTCCCCGCCTCGTCCAGGGCGGGGAGGCGTGCCTACAGCCCGGGCACCGACGGCGGCACCGCCATGTCGCCGCCGGAGTCCTCCGGAGCCCTGGCGCAGACGTACTCCGCGCGCAACGGCGTCACGATGCCGAAGGTGAAGGCATAGACGAACGGGCTCCACCACGGCCAGTACACGTCCACCCGCGACAGGCCATGCCGGCACTCCGCCGCGGCCACGTTGGACGTCGTCAACCCCTCCACCAGGCTCATGCCCGTCCGGGACTCCGGCGCGCCCTCGCGCGGCGCCGGGCTGCGCACGCTCATGCGGAAGCACCCGGTGAGGGACGCCAGGACGAAGGCGGACGCGGCCAGTCGCTTCATGGACAGGGGACTCCGGACAAAAGGGGCCCCTTGCCTAACACACCGGGGATTCACCGCCAGTCCGCCCGATGTTGCCCAGGTGTCACGCCAACCCCCTGGATTCTGGGCACTTCTCGAAATGGGAACCGGCACGGGACGGGAGTACACTCGGGCTCCCCCCATCGGGGGGCTTCCACCCCCTCCGGATTCTTCCAGGATTCATGGCACAGCCCCAGAAAGTCACGGACGCGAACCCGGAGGTGGAGCAGTCCCCGGAGGTCCGCGAGAAGGTGGAACTGGCGAAGACGTTCGCGTTCCACCTGCTCAAGGGCATCAAGCAGATTGGGATGTACCGCCACAACGAGGCGCGCTTCCCGGAGTTCCTCTCCAAGGCGCTGGAGGCCATCTCCGCGTACACGGAGAAGTTCGGGCCGCTCTCGCTGAAGGTGGAGCAGCAGAACTTCATGCTGCACGGCGAGCCGCTCTTCTCCGAGGAGTCCCCGCTCCCCTACAAGTTCTTCCGCGACGGCATCCGCCAGCTCATCTTCCGGCCGGGGCTGCCCCTGGAGGAGCTGGTCACCCTCACGCTCATCGCGCTGTCGGAGCCGGAGCGCGGCGCGGACGACGTGCTCGCGCAGCTGTGGCGCGCGGGCATGCAGCAGGTGGAGTACGTGGTGGTGGAAGGCTTCTCCATGGAGGGGGCCAACGAGGACGAGGTCCAGGTGGAGGTGGACAAGGTGGTGGGCTACCTCTACTCCCGCCTCCAGACGAACTCGGATGACTTCCTGCGCTTCGCGCGCGTGTCGGCGGAGGACCTGGACGCGAAGCTGGACGGCGTGGAGCAGCTCCGCGGCCTCGTCGTGGGCGGCCGGCACGCCTCGGACGAGCTGAAGGCCCGCATCCAGCGCGAGATCATGGAAGAGGAGAACGCGCGCCTCTTCCCCAAGCTGGTGGGCGCGGTGTTCCAGGTGGTGGAAGGCGGCGTGGACGACGCGGCGCTCCTGGAGGAGATCTTCCTCCAGCTGTTGGACATGCTGCTGCTCCAGGACGACTTCGCCACGGTGAATCAGATCGTCCTCAAGCTGCGCGCGCTCTCCCAGCGCGAGGGCGGCGAGGAGCTGGGACGCCTGCTCAACAACTTCCTCCTCAAGATGGGCGAGGAGCAGCGCCTGACGCGGCTGGGCGAGTCCCTCAAGACGGCGCGCAGCAAGCAGCCGCAGGACGTGACGCGCTACCTCCAGGCGCTGGGCTCGGACTCCGTGCTGCCGCTGCTCAGCGTGCTGGAGACCATCGAGCTGCCGGAGAACCGCGCGCTGCTGGGCGACGTGCTGGCGACGTTCGCGCGCGACCTGCCGGACCCCTTCGTGGCGCGCCTGCTGTCGGACCGGCCGCAGACGGTGCGCGACATGGTCTACATCCTGGAGAAGAGCAACCACCCGGAGCGGGTGAAGATGTTCGGCCAGGTGATGAAGAGCCCCAACCTGGTGGTGAAGCTGGAGGTCATGCAGATCCTCGGGCGGGGCCGCACCGCGGAGGCCCGGCGCATCATCCACGAGGCGCTCACCGACTCCGTCTCCCAGGTGCGCATGCTGGCCGCCAGGCTCCTGCCGGAGTTCGACCGCGAGCGGGCCTTCACGGACCTGGTGCGCGTGGTGCGCGACGCCGGCTGGGAGAAGAAGACCGCCGAGGAGAAGACCGCCGTCTACGCGGCCATCGGGGCCACCAACCTGCCCGGCGCGCTGTCCATGATGCAGCAGCTGCTGTCGGTGAAGCCGTCGCTGCTCAACAAGCGGCGGGTGCTGGAGGACAAGCTGCTGGCCATCGCCGGCCTGGGCGGCGCGGCCTCCATCCAGTCCTACAAGATGTTGCAGGCCGTGGTGGAGGACAAGGCACAGCCCCTGGAGGTCCTCACCGCGGCACGCAAGGCGATGTACCAGACGCGCAAGGCCCTGTTCGGGGACTCGGCGCTCCCGGAAGAGGCGAGCTGACACCATGGCCGACAACCTGAAGATCAATCAGACCCAGGAGGAGAGCCTGGGGGAGTTCGGGCGCGAGCACAACGAGAAGCTCCAGAACCTGTCGCGCTCCATGCTCGCGGGCCTCTACATGCTGGTCCGCTCGGTGAAGATGTATGACCCGGAGAACGCGGTCTTCGAGAAGCCGCTCCACCAGCTCCAGGACATCATCAATCAGATCGTCGGCAAGGAAGGCCGGCTGGAGCTGACGGGCGTCAAGGACTCGTTCTACCTGAACGGCATGCTGGTGAAGGTGGACCTGAACTCCATCGAGAACCAGCGCTACCTCCTGTCGGAGATGCGCGCCAAGGACGTGGGCGGCATCACGCTGACGAAGCCCGTCACGGTGCAGGAGCTGAAGAACTTCATCTGGATCTTCAGCAAGGAGCAGTCCGCCACGTCCGAGGAGGACGGCCTGCAGGGGCGCAAGCTGCTCAACATGCGCGTGGCGAAGTTCTCCAAGCTGAAGGAGAGGCTGAACAAGGACATGGACACGCCGGGCGACCAGAAGGTCGACCGCAAGAAGTACGCGATGACCGTGTACGCCCGCGCGGTGTTCTTCCTCCAGAAGTACCTGGAGTCCGTGCGCGCGGGGAAGCCCATCGGCTCGTCGCGGGCGCTGCGCCTGGTGCAGGACTTCGTGGACATCTCCTTCGACCAGCGCACCCACTTCCTGGGCATGACGACGCAGAAGCGCGAGGAGGACTACCTCGTCTACCACCAGGTGAACGTGGCGCTGATGTGCATCGTCTTCGGCGCGGAGCTGGGCCTCACCAAGCCGCAGCTGCGCGACCTGGGCTACATCGCGCTCTTCCACGACGCGGGCATGACGACGCTGCCGGAGGAGCTGGCCACCAAGCGCGGCGCGCTCACCCCGGACGAGAAGGCGGCGGTGTCCCGCGCGCCGCTCATCAGCGTGCGCAACATCCTGATGGAGAAGGGCTTCAGCCGCTCCACGCTCCTGCGCGTGGTGACGACGTTCGAGCACAAGACGGACTACGGCACCGCGGTGCGCGACGCGCGCGGCAACATCCAGATGATCATCCCCAAGACGAACCTGGGGGTGTACGCGAAGATCATCGCCATCTGCGACGCGTACGACGCGCTCACCTCCCGCCGCCCCTACCGCGACGCCTACGGCCCGGAGGTGGCGCTGATGCTGATGTGGACGGAGATGCGCCAGAAGTTCGACCCGGAGCTCTTGTCCGTCTTCATGCGGGTGATGGCCATCCAGCCCATCAAGGTCCTCTCCCGCCGCCAGCAGCAGCTCAGCGTCTCCGGCCTGTAGCCTTCCTCGCCGCGGGCTTCGCCTGCGTGGGCGGGCCCGCGGGGAGGCTCGCCTCGCGCAGCACGGTGAGCGCCTGCTGGAAGTCCTCTGGCAGGGGGGCCTCCAGGTTCAGGGGCTTGTGGGTGCGCGGGTGCTGGAAGGCCAGGCGCCACGCGTGCAGCGCCTGGCGGCCCAGCGCCTCCTGGGCCTCCACCACCGCGCCCTTCGCCTTGCGGCCGGCGCCGTAGAGCGCGTCGCAGAGCAGCGGGTGGCCCGCCTCCGCCAGGTGGACGCGGATCTGGTGCGTGCGGCCGGTGAGCAGGTCCACCTCCACCAGCGCGGCGCCCTCGAAGGCCTCGCGCACGCGGAACAGGGTGATGGCGGGCTTGCCCTCCTTCACCTTGCCGGTGAACTTCTGGCGGTGGATGGGGTGGCGGCCGTAGAGCGTCTCGATGCGGCCCTCCGCGGGCGGCGCGCCGTGCACCAGGGCCAGGTACGTCTTCTGGACCTCGCGCGTCTTGAAGGCCTTCTGGAGGGCCACCAGGGCCTGCTCGTGCTTGGCGACGACGAGGCAGCCGGTGGTGTCCTTGTCCAGGCGGTGGACGATGCCGGGGCGC
Source organism: Corallococcus sp. RDP092CA (assembly GCF_041903675.1). Taxonomy (NCBI): domain Bacteria; kingdom Pseudomonadati; phylum Myxococcota; class Myxococcia; order Myxococcales; family Myxococcaceae; genus Corallococcus; species Corallococcus sp. RDP092CA. The sequence continues at coordinate 41,271 of NZ_JAYESI010000040.1, forward strand.
AGCTCGCCGCCCACGCCGGCCAGGTCCTTCACGCGGTGCAGGAGCGCGTTGACGAGCGTCCCGGAGGCGTGGCCCGCGCCCGGGTGCACCACCATGCCGGCGGCCTTGTCCACGACGACGAGGTCGCGGTCCTCGTGCAGCACGGACACGGGCAGGGCTTCGGCCTGGGGGACGGCGGCGACGGGCGCGGGGACGCGGAGCGTCAGCAGCTCGCCCCCGCGCAGGCGCTGCGCGGCCTTGGCGGGCCTGCCGTCGGACAGCACGTGGCCGTCCGCGATGAGGCCCTGGAGGCGGGACCGGGTGAGGTCCGGGAACGCGCGGGCCAGGTACGCATCCAGGCGCTCGCCCCGGGCTTCGGGGAGGGCGCGGTGCTCGCGCGTGACGGGTGCGGCCACGGCGGGAGGCGCTACCAGATCTTCGACTTCACGTGCGCCTTGGAGCGCAGGACGATGTCGTTGATGGCGCGCTCGAAGAAGTTCGCCTGGGTGCTGATCTCCGCGCTCACGCGGCTCTTGTAGAGCGCGCGCCCCTCTTCCAGTTCCTCCTTGAGGACCTCGAAAAGGTTGTCCTGCTCGATGCCCTTGATGATCTTCTGCTCGTTGTAGAGCGAGATATCGGAGGCGATCGCGCGGGCGAGTCGCATCGCCTTGACCTTTTCCTCTTCCGTCATCGTGCCACTACTTAGGCACCCACCCCGTGCGAGTCAACTTTTCCCGCTGCACGGGAGGGGGCCTGGCCCACTGCCGGTCAACGGCCCGACCTGGCGGGTTTCTCGGAGAACAGCGCGAGGTAGCTCTTGGACACGCGCAGGGGGTCCAGCCCCAGCTCGCGGGCGAGGTTCATGAGGATGCCGCGCAGGTACACGGTGGTGGGCAGCGCGGTGTAGCGGTCCGCCTCCACGTTCTCCAGGTGACGCACGGAGATGCGGGTGCGGTCCGCGAGCTGCTGGAGGGTGAGGCCCCGGGCCTCGCGGACCCGGCGGAGCAGTTCGCCGTTGAACTCGGCGTCGGAGGGGAGGTCCAGTCCCCGGGGGCGGGCCTCGCGCACCTTGGCGGCCACCTGGGCCAGGGCGGACTCAGCGGTCGCGATGGCGGAGTCCTGCGCCAGGACCTGGGCGTCCCCCAGCTTGCGGGCCGCGGGGGCCTTCACGGCGCCCGGCCCCGTGGGGCCGGTGGGCGTCGGCTGCGCGTCGCTGGAGCCCGACGACAGGGGCCGCACGGCGTCGCGGGAGGCGCCGGTGGCCGGGGTCCGGGCCAGGGCGGTCGTGCTGGCGTCCAGGGCCGGGGCGGGGTTCGGCGCCGACTCGCCCTGGGCGGTCGTCGCGGCCAGCGGGGCGGAGGATTCCGAGGCGGGCGCGGGGCCGGGCTCCGGCGCCTGTGTCGCGGCCACCGCCGGGGCGTCGGGCGCGGGCCGGGGCGCCGGGGGCGCTGTTGCCCCGGAGGCAACAGGGGCCAGGGGGGCCTCCACGCGCTCCGGCGCGGAAGGAGCCGTGGCCACGGCCGGGATCGACGAGGCGCTCTCGGACACCGAAGTGGATCCGCCGGGTGCCACCGCACGGTCCGGGGCTGCGTTCGTGGAAGCGGATCCGCTGGGTGCCACCGCCCGGTCCGGGGCTGCGTTCGTGGAAGCGGATCCGCTGGGTGCCACCGCCCGGTCCGGGGCGGCGCTCGCGGTCGAGGCGCCTTCTGTGGCCACCGCACCGTCGGAGGCGGCGCTCGCGGAGGCGGCTCCGCTGGGTGCCGCCGTGGAACCCGCGGGTGCGGAGCCGGTCTCGTTCTTCACGCTGTCCGACGACGTCGGGGCGGCGGCCCGCGGGGACTCGACCGGAGGTTCGACGGGCGCCGGGGCGGCGCGGACGGACGCGGCTTCGGCCGACGGCAGGGCTTCCGCGGGGGGCGCGGCGTCCACGGCCTTCGGCGCGGGCTTCGCGCTCTCGGAGCTGGCGGGCTTCGCGTCCACGGCGGGGGCCTGCGCTTCTCCTGCGCCCCTGCCCTGCACGCGCAGCGGACTCGCGGGGACGTAGACGAATGACAGGCTCTGGGTGAATGAGGCACGGAAGGCCTCCACCACCGCCACGCCTCCCACCATCACCGGCTCGGAGGCCACCCCTGACATGTCCTTCCCCGAGGCCTCCTGCCGCTTCGACTCCTCGCCCCGCATCCGCTCCTCGCTCTTTCCAGGCGTCCCGCTCGCTCGCGGCGCCTCTCCTTCATTGTCGTTCACGGACGCCGCGGCCTTCAGTCGCGACTCCGCCTCCACCCTCTCAGCATCTACCGCACCCGCGGCCTTGGCCAGCGCCGCCGCGGCGGTGGCCAGGGCCTCCGCGACCCGCGTGGCCGAATCCACCTTGTCCACCACCTCCGCTGTCGCGGCGGTCTTCGCGAGCCGCTCGGTGGTCAGCCCGATGGAGCGGTCATACTCGACGCGCAGGTCCGCGTCGGTGAGCATCTCCATCGCCTCGTTCATCCGTTCACGCAGCGCCGCCACCTGCTCCGGATCGCCCAGCGCGTACACCGCGATGGAATCCGGCGAATACAGCTCCATCAGGCGCTGGTGGGCCGCGCGGATCTCCGCGTCGGTCGCCGTGGGCGGCACCTCCAGGAGCTCGTAGTAGGTCTGCTGCGCGAAGGGCTTCATGGCGTGGCGGGCTCGGGGGAAAGGCCGTCGAGCGTGAGGATGCGCGCGGCGATGCGCTGGAGTCCCTGGGACACGGGCGAGTCGGGCCGCTCGATGAGCACCGGCTTGCGCTTGCGCACCGCGCGCCACGCCTCGTCGTCGTGGCGCAGGGCCCCCAGGTCATCCATGTCGATGCCGAAGAACTTCCTCCACGCGGACACCATCGCGGCGCCGACCTTCTCGTCCGCGTCCGTGCGCGCCTGGTTCACGACGAGCCGCACGTGGAACGCCGCCAGCTCGCGCTCCAGCCGCTCCGCGTCGGACGGGGCCTTGCGCCGCACCTGGGCGACGACGTCGTGCAGCGTCCGCAGGCCGCCCTCGCGGGTGGACAGCGCGCCCTCGACGAGGTCCTGGATGCCGTAGCGCGACTCCGTCTGCTGGAGCTTGCGGAAGAAGGCCGCCTTGACGAAGCGGTACGCGTTCTCCACGGACGTGGGCTCCGGCAGCACGACGAGCAGGCCGTGGTCCGCGATGAGGAAGAAGTCGAGCGTGTTGAAGCTGGTGCCCGCGCCCAGGTCCAGGATGAGGTAGTCCGCCGTCGTCTGCGACAGCAGCGTGCGCAGCAGCTTCTGCTTCTGCGCGTACTTGAGGTTCGCCGCGTCCAGCGAGTCCTGCGCGCCGGCGATCAGCGACAGCCCGGGCACGCCGGTGGCGACCATCACCTCTTCGAGGTTCACCTTCCCGCGCCGCAGGAAGTCCGACAGCGTGGCCTCCGGGGGGCCCACGCCCAGGCAGGTGTGCAGGTTGGCGCCGCCCAGGTCCGCGTCCACGAGCAGCACCTTCTGGCCCGCCTGCGCGAGCGCCACGCCCAGGTTCGCGGACACCATGGACTTGCCGATGCCGCCCTTGCCGCCGCCCACCGCGATGATCCGCCGCGAGCGCGAGCGCCGCGTCAGGCCCGCGGGCCCCGGAGACGACACGTCATTTCCCGCGCGCGGCGAAGCGCCAGCAAGCGAGGCGGGTGCGGCTGAAGGCAGGGAGGCGGGCTTCACGGAGGCTTGCATCAAAGCCCGTCCTACCGCCCGAGTCGACACCCCGCCATTTCACAGCCAGCCACTGGAGCCCCCAAGGCCCGCGCCCCGGCGCCCGGAGGCCCGGAGAGCAGGCGGCCGGGGGGCCGTCCGCTGCTATTCGTCGAGCAGCTCGACGTTCCAGTACGACACGTCCGCGAGGTGCAGGAACGGCAGCCACTCCCGGTAGGTGACCTTGCGGATGGCGCCGCGGAACAGCGGCGTCCAGCGCGGGCGCACGGGCTTCTTGAGCAGCCGCATCCCGGCCTGCTCCGGCGTGCGTCCGCCCTTCTTCAGGTTGCAGGGCACGCAGGAGCACACGACGTTCTCCCAGGTCGTCTTGCCGCCCTGGGTGCGCGGGTTGACGTGGTCCAGGTTGAGCTCGGTGCGGGGCAGCTGCCTCGCGCAGTACTGGCAGGTGTCGTTGTCGCGCGCGTAGATGTTGAGGCGCGAGAAGCGCACCTTGGCGCGCGGCAGGTGATCATACGCGCCGAGCACGAGGACGCGCGGGATGCGGATGGTGCGGTCGATGGTGGTGATGCTGTCCTGGGTGGCGCTCAGGGCGGCCCAGTCCTGGAACTCATACAGCCGGTACTCCTCATCGATGGCTTTGGCGACGCCCTGATACAGCAGGGAGAAAGCCCGTTTGACCGACGTCACGTGAACCGGTTGGTAGTACCGGTTTAAGACGAGCACGGCGCTGTTGATCATGGATGGCTTCCCAAACGGGCGGTCGCCACGGCCTGCGCGACCTGCCCCAGGTCCTCCTCTGAGAGACACCGGACGTCGAGAACCACCTCGTCGTCCGCGATCCTGCCAATAACCGGCACTTCGCCTTCGCGCAGGCGATCCAGGAATAGTTTCGGCGCTCCTACGGTGAGGCTGCAAGCGAAGGAAGGCAACTTGGCCAGCGGCATGGCACCTCCTCCCACCTGTCCATCCATGGACACGACCCGGCACCCGACGCCGCATGCCGCCAGCAGACCTGCCAGGCGTTCGGCACGAGCCTGTAACAATACGGGCTGCTGGGTGAGCAGGCTTTGCGTGGGGACCGCGTCCAGGCGGCCGTCCCGGTAAAGCTCCAGCGTCGCCTCCAGGGCCGCGACCGTCATCTTGTCGACACGCAGCGCACGTGTGAGCGGGTGGGACTTGACGCGCTGGAGCAGGTCCGCGCGGCCGACGACGACGCCCGCCTGGGGGCCGCCGAGCAGCTTGTCGCCGGAGAACGCGACGACGTCCGCGCCGTCCCGGATGGCCTGGCCCACGGTGGGCTCCGAAGGGAGGCCCGGGCCGGACAGGGGCACGAGCGCACCGGAGCCCAGGTCCTGGAACACGGGCACGTCACGGGAGCGTCCCAGCTCGGTGAGCTCCGCGAGGGACGCCTCTTCGGTGAAGCCGACGAGCGCGAAGTTGGAGCGGTGGACCTTCACGATGAGGCCCGTGTCCGGGCCCAGCGCTTGGGCGTAGTCCGCGCGGCGGGTGCGGTTGGTGGTGCCCACCTCGACGAGCTTCGCGCCGGACTGGCGCATGACGTCCGGGACGCGGAAGCCGCCGCCAATCTCCACCAGCTCGCCGCGGGACACGACGCACTCGCGGCCGGAAGCGAGCGCGGCGAGCACGAGCAGCACGGCGCCCGCGCAGTTGTTGACGACGATGGCGTCCTCCGCGCCGGTGAGCGTGCGCAAGAGGCCGATGAGCGGCGCGTAGCGGCTGCCGCGTTCGCCTTCGTCCAGGTCGTATTCCAGGTTGGAGTAGCCCCGGGCCACGGCGGCGACGCGCTCCACGGCTTCGGGAGCCAGCGGTGCGCGGCCGAGGTTCGTGTGGAGCACGACGCCGGTGGCGTTGATCACCGGCCGCAGGTTCGGCGTGGCGAGGGATGCGAGCGCCGCCTCCACGTCCGCGTCCTCGAAGGGTCGCGAGTCCCCGGCGAGGAGCCGGGCTCGGACGCGTTCGACCGCGAGCCGCAGGGCCGCGACCGCGCGGGCATGGGGAAGGTTCGCGAGCCGGGACTCCAGCGACGGCCGTCGCAGGAGTTGCTCGATGGAAGGGAGGCCACGCAGCAGTGCGTTCTTGCCCTCCGCGGAGTTCGATGCAGCGCCCATGCCCCGGGAGTCTATGCGGACCGCACCTGCCTTGTCGGCGCCCCGCGAGAAGCCTCTCCCCCTCGGGTATTCACACGCTCGGAGAGTCATCCCCCGTCAGCGCTGCTGATGGCGTTGACGGAGCAATGCCAGCTGCGTTGCGCGTCTTGCTAAATCGACGAGGTGGACTGCCCCCGCCGTGCGGAGAGCCATCACCACCCGCCGTAGGGCACGGTGATGGCCTCCATGTAGTGGCCGCTGGGGTCCTGGAAGTAGACCCCACGGCCCCCGTCATGGGTGTTGATCTGGTTCTCTTGATGGCCGAACGGATCCGCCCAGTGCTGGAGCTTCCGCTCCCGGAGCTTCGCGATCAGCGAATCGAAGACCTCCTCCGACACCAGGAACGCGTAGTGCTGGGGGGAGATGGCGTCCTTCGTCGTCATGTAGTCGAGCGTCGCCCCATCCGACAGCTTCACCGCATGGAAGTGCCCGAAGGGCTTCGGCTCCGGCAGTCCGAGCAGCTCCGCCAGGAAGCGCGCGGACGCCACCTGGTCCTTCGCGTGAACGATGGCGTGGTTGAAGCGGACAGACATGGCGGGCCCCCCGGCGGAAGGAGCCCGCTATAACGCGCGTCCGTGCTGGAGCACCAGCCGCCACAGCTTCGCCAGTTCAACGCGAAGCACCGTGGCGCTCGCGTACCGCGCCTCCGGCCGCTTCTGCATCAACCGGAGCACGACCTGCTCGAAGGCCTCCGGCAGCTCCGGCCGCAGCCTCCGTGGAGGCACGGCCGTCTCCTGCACGTGCATCAGCATCAGCGGCACCGGCTGCGCATGCCGGAACGGCAGCTGCCCCGTCAGCAGCTCATAGGCCACCACGCCCAGCGCATACAGGTCCGTGGCCGGGGAGACCTGCGTCCCGGTCACCTGCTCCGGCGCCATGTACTCCGGCGTCCCCAGCGTCGCGCCCTGGGCCGTGTTGCCCATCACATGCGCGCTCTTGGCGAGCCCGAAGTCCATCAGCTTCAGCACGCCCGTGCGCGTGATGAACAGGTTCCCTGGCTTCACGTCCCGGTGCAGCACCCCGTGCGCATGCGCATGCTCCAATGCCACCGTGGCGTGCGTCAGCCACCGCAAGGCATTGGCCAGCGTGGGGCGCCCCTCCTGCATCACCTGCCGCAGGTCCTTCCCCTCCAGCAGCTCCACCGTCAGGTAATGCCTGTCCCCATCCGAGCCCACGTCGAACACATGCAGGATGTTCACGTGCTCCAGCGCCCGGGCGTGCTCCACCTCCTGGCGGAAGCGCGTCACCATCGCCTCGTCCGCGTGCGGCACCGCCAGCACCTTGAGCGCCACGCGCTGGAGCTGTTTCAAATCCAGCGCCTGATACACCGCCGACGTCCCGCCCACGCCCAGCCACTTCTCCACCTGGTAGCGCCCCGCCACCACCTGCCCCGGGACCAGCCCCTGGTGCGAACGCGCGGGAGGCCGGGGCGTCACCGCCCCCTGGAGCAACGTGCCGCCCGGAGACACCGGCGTGCGCACCTGCGGCAGCGTGGGCCCCAGCCCGTCATCGGCCGGGGCCCTCCCGCGCAATGCCTCCGGGCCCAGGTAGGCCAGGCCTCCGCTGTCGGGATCCTTGGGTTGCACCCCTCACTCCCCTCTCCTACGGCTCCAGCAGCGAGACCGGCGCCGGCGCACCCGCGCCTTCGAGGTCCAGGTGCGGCGTGGGCAGGTTGTACTCCGCCGCGGCGAGGGTGGCCTCCACCATGATGGGGCCGGAGATCTCCGAGGGCTCGCCCTGGCAGAGCACCTCCACCACGTGCTCCAGCGTCCACTTGCCCAGGCGGCTCACCTCCAGCCGCTTGCCGTTGAACTTCGCCGTGTCCGACAGCGGGTCGCTCGCGCTGAGCTTCGCCTCCACCGAGTCGCCCAGGTAGCCGCGCGCCAGGTTCAGCACCCGGTCCACCACCGCGTTCCAGGCCTGCAGGTGCGTGCGGTCCTGCGCCTCGTCGATGATGTCCAGGCCCACCTGTAGCCGCTCCATGCGCTCCAGGAACTGCTGCACCAGCTTGCCCCGGATGACGCGGCCGTGCTGCGGGGCGATCATCTCCACCGCGGGCGTCAGCTTCCGGATGGCCGCCACCGCGCGCACCAGCGCCGAGTTCACCGGCATGTAGATCTGGTGGAACGCCCGGATGCCGGTCCAGTCGGACTCGTCCGCCCAGAGCCCCTGCGCCTTGCTGTCCGTGAGGCCGCCGAAGAGGTCGCCCGTGAAGAGCACCCGCGTCTGCGGGTCATAGAGCATCACCGCGCCCCGGAAGTGGCAGAACGGCGACGGCACCGGCAACAGCTTGTGCCCCGTGGGCACGTTCAACCCAGCAGAGAACTTCTCCGTCGGGATGAAGCGGTTTCGCGGCAGGTTGAAGTGGACGATGAGCCGCCAGGTGTCCTCGGAGCACAGGATGCTCGCGCGCGGCGAGTAGCGCGCCGAGATGATGTTCGCGGACGAGCCCACGTCCGGATCCTGGTGGTTGATGAACAGCGCCGACAGGCGGTCCATCCCCCCAATCAGCGACACCACCTTCGTGTGGATGGTGGAGAAGTCGCTGCTCGAGCCGGGGTCGATGAGGAGGTTGAACTCAGCCGGCTTCTTCGTCCGGGTGTCCGTGCCTCGAAAGCGGCGCAGGTACGGGTTGGCGAAGAAGATGCCGCCGGACTCGCGCTTCCCCACCCAGAAGGTCTCGGGGGCGATTTCGACGGCGGTGCGGTTGAGGTCTATCTGTTGGGGGCCGGGGGCGCTGGGCTGGCTCATGGCGTGTCTCCGTCACGCAAACGAGGGGGTTGGACGACGTCGCTCCAGCCTATCAGTCCAACCCCATCCCCGAGCCGCTTCCCGCAATCATGAACAAGCGGGCATGAGCGCCGCTTCTCGCTCTGCTCCCACCCGGCAATCAGGACCAATTCAGTCCTCGCCAGACTCCTTGCCCGGACGATCGTCGAAGAGCTGCACCCAGTGTCCGTCAAACCCGCCGTTCTGGGGCAAGTACCACCCACCCTGCAACCAGAAGCCCTGCTCCTGCCCGTCCTTGTCGTCCGTCACCCCCGAGTGCACGAAGTAGTCGTGCTGCCACCAGTACGCGTTCGCGGACGCCGGGTAGCCGCTCGCGCTCATGCGCGTCTGCCCCCGCGAGTCCACCACCGTGCCGGCCCAGGACTTGTCGTGGAACTCGCTGGAGCCGCCGCCGCCCGTGTCCGACGCCTTGTCGTTCAGCTCGAACGTGCCGAAGAACCACTTCTTCGACGGGTAGCCCTCGCGGTCGTCCTGTCCCTCGACGTCGCGCGTCTTCGAGAAGAAGCGCTGCATCCCCGGGCTCACCTCCGCCTGCCCCGCCTCGTTCACCACCGGGCTCTCCAGGTAGAAGAACTGCGACGACTCCGCCAGCCAGTGCGTCGCATAGCCGCCGAACTCCCAGTGCGTCGGGAGGATGTCCGCCATGTCCTGCAACTCGTAGGTGACGCGCTTCACCGCGGGCCAGCTGGCGGAGTCCCCGTTGTCATAGCGGCTGGCCAGCGCGTCCGCCGTGGCGTACCGCACCGGCCGCGCGTTGAACGCGGCCACCGCCGCGCCGTCGTCCTCCGGCACGAAGACGAAGTGCAGCTTCTTGCGCCCGTCGTCGTTGTTCACGTCCGCCTCCGCCTTCCCGCCCGACGCCATCCGGCCCGCGAAGAACGCGTACGGATCCGACACGAAGCGCAGCTCCTGACCGTGCGGCGCCAGCAGCTTGTCGGACCACTCGGCCTGCCAGATGAGCAGGTGGCTGCCCGTGCCCGTCTGCATGAACTGGAGATCGCTGCTGCCCGCGCGGCGCACCACGTTGCGCTTGTGCTGTGTCACCACCGCGAACGCCACGGACTCCCCGCTGCCCGGGTCGCCCACCACGTTGCGCACCTGCAGCTCCACGCGCTCCCAGTCGTGCAGCTGCCAGTGGCCCGCCGCGTTCTTATCCAGCGCGTGGTACAGGTGATACACGAGGACCAGGTTCTTCCCCCCGTCCATGTACTCAATCAGCGACGTGTACAGCGTCGGCCGGATGCGCCACCTGTCGAAGGCGCTCGGCCCCGCGCGCGACGCATCCACATACTGGTTGATCTGCTTCCAGTGCAGCTTGTTGTTGGAGAAGTCCCCGTCCTGGTCGAAGTCGAAGTTCGTCAGCCAGTCGTAGCCGTGCTTGTTGTCGTTCGCGTTCGCGCGCTTGAAGATGACCGGCGCGTAGTAGCGCAGGAACGCCTGCCGCTGCGCGTTCGTCAGCGACCAGGCCTGCGCCTCGGCCTCCGCCGGCGGGCACAGCGCCACCAGGGTGAACACCGCGACGACGAGGGGAGCGGCTCGGGTTGGGAGGGGGAGCATGCGACCGACGTAATCACGGCCCGCCCCTCCCCCTCCACAAAGAATGCACGAATTCAGGCTTCAGCCAGGATTACACACTAACGCGACGCGCTGGGCATCACCGGCACCTTGGGCGCGCGGCCGTAGAGGAGCTGGTAGGTGTTGTACGAGCGCAGCACGCGCTTGATGTAGCCGCGCGTCTCCGCGATGGGGATCTCCTCCACCCACGCGTCCAGCGGCAGGTCCGGGTTGGCGGCGCGCCAGCGGTTCACCGCGCCGGAGCCCGCGTTGTAGCTGCCCACGGCGTACGGGGTGTGGCCCTTGAACTGCTTGATCAGCCCGCCCAGGTAGTGCGCGCCGAAGCGGATGTTCAGCTCCGGCTGGAGCAGCGCGTCCACGGTGAACTTCTTCACCTTGAGGTCGCGCGCCACGCCCTTCGCCGTGGACGGCATGAGCTGCGTGAGCCCCATGGCGCCGGCCCAGGACAGGGCCTTGGGGTCCAACGCGCTCTCCTCGCGCATCAGCGCCTGGAGCAGGTCCGGCTCCACGCCCGCGGGCGCGGTGTGCTTCTCGATCAGGTCGCGGAACGCGTTGGGATAGGCCACCTCCCACACCGGCCGCGTCTGCGCGGTGATGCGCCCGCTCAGGTCCTTGCGCAGCGCGAGCCGCGCGATGGCATGCGCCGACCGCGCGTCGCCGGACTGCGCCAGCACCATGACCAACAGCCGCATGGACTCCGGCGGCTGGTTGGCGCGGTTCACCAGCATCAGCTCCGACGACACCGAGTCCGCGAAGCCCAGCCGCAGCAGCTCCACGCCCGCGCGGAAGTGGGGATCCTCCCCCATGGGGCCCGCGAACATCGGCCAGGGGCTGGCCGCCTCCGGCACGTCGAAGATGGAGGACGCCACGGCCTCCAGCCGCTTCGGCTCCAGCTCGCCCAGCTTCGTGCGCGCCATCAGGCCGTAGTACGTGGCCGGGTGCTCCACCGCGAGCTTCTCCATCAGCTCCACGGCGCCCTGGAGGTCGCCGCGCTCCTCCAGCGTGCGCGCCCGCCAGTAGCGCGCGCGCTCCACGTCGTAGGACTCGTCCGCGTTGGCGAACTGCTCCTCGATGCGGTCCAGGAAGGAGAAGCCCCCGTCCTCCGCCTTGGACGTGCGCGCCACCCAGAAGGCCTTGAAGAGCGCCTCGCCCAGGAAGTCGCCCTTGGGGTACAGCCGCGCCACCTCATCCAGGCGCGCCATGGCCTCCTTGGGGCGGTTCGTCTTCACGTACAGGTCCGCCGCGTAGAAGAGCGCGTCGTCCGCGAACGAGTGGTCCGGGAACTCCTTCGCCAGCCGCTCGTAGGTGTCCGTGCCGCGCTGCTGATCCACGATGGAGCGCGACGAGCCCAGCACGTACAGCGCGCGGGCCAGCAGGTCGCGGTCCTTGCACTGCTCCACCACCGGCGTGAGCACCTGGATGGCGGCCGTGTGCTGGCGCTCCTTGCGCTGCCCCTTGCCGAACGCGAAGTGCGCGCGGCACGCGAGCGCGTCCGGCAGCTTCAGCGTCTTGAGCATCGGCTCCAGGATGGCCATGCCCTGCTTGTTGCGGTGCGCCTCGATGAGCGCCTCCGCGCGGCCCACCCGGGCCTCCACCGGCGGCGGCTGCCCCTTGAGGCGCTTCTCCACCTGCTTGACGATGGGCGACAGCGGCTGGGCCGCCCACAGCCTCCACAGCGCGGCCTTCTCCGCGGCCTTGTCCTTCTTCTCCACCGCCAGGTCCGCCGTGGCGATGAGCGCCTCCGCGCCCACGTTGCGGCCCCAGCCCGTCATGGCGCGCTGGGTGAGCGGCGCCAGCGCCGCCATGGCGCCGTCGTAGTCCTTCTTCTTGCGCAGCACGCGCGCCAGGCCCAGGCGCGCGTCCACGTACATGCGCGAGCCCTCCGGCACCTGCTGGAAGCTCTCCGCCGCCTCGTCCAGCCGGCCCTGGGACTCCAGCGCCACGCCCGCGTGCGTGAGGCAGCGGTCCTTCAGCGCCGGGTAGTCGTTGGCCAGCGCCGCCATCTCCGTCGCCGCCGCCTTGTCGTCCCCGGCCCGCACCGCGGACAGCGCGCGCAGGTAGCGCACCGGCGGGCTGCTCCCTTCGCCCTCCAGCAGCGCGCGCGCCCGCGTGTACTGGCCCTTGTCGAACGCGTCCTTCGCGTCGCGCTTCTTGCCGTCCGCGAAGTACGGCGTCAGGTCCTCCAGCCCGTAGCGGCGCCCGCGGTGCACCACAGGCGTGGGCGGCACGAGCCCCGGGAAGGCCGGGTTGAACACCTGCACGTAGCCCACCGGCAACGGCACCTTGTCCGCGTCCGGCGGCGGCGTCAGCTGCGCCTCCGACGGCGCGCTGTCCGTGCGCACGGCGGGGGCCTCATCCGTGTCGCCGGTGGCGGAGGCCGCCGGGGCCTGAGCCGGGGCGGCCCGCGCCGCCGGGGCGGAGCTGGGGTCAGCGGGAGCGGGAGCCTGCGCGGACAGCAGCGCCGCGGAGGCGAGGAGGGCGAGATGCTGGAGGGACACTTTCATTCGCGGGGGCCTCGAGGACCCTGGGTGATGCGCTCGGGCACGCCCGAGGACAACTGGGGATGGTTGGAAAATTTCCAGCCCCGAACAGAGGTTAGACTGTCCGCCTGCACATGGATATCCGCACTCAAAGCGCACTGCTCGCTTCCATCATCGGCCTGGCGCTGGGCGTGTCCATGTTGTTGCGGCCCGGACGCCCCCGGGTCCTCACGCTGTACTCCGTCTTCACCCTGACGGTCGCCGGGTACTACCTCAGCCTCTTCTTCCACAGCATCTTCCCCCCGCAGGACTACCCCTGGGTGTCCCGCATCGCGCTCGGGGCCACGGTGCTCGTCGTCTCCCTGGTGCCCGGGGCGGCGGTCGCCTTCTTCCTCGAGTTCCTGGGGGTCAGCAAGGGGGCCCACCAGGTCGGCCGGCGGCTCGCCCTCCTGTCGGGCGTCCTGGGGCTGACCGTCGCCGTTACGCCCCTGGCGGACAAGGCATGGGCGCGGGTGGCGATGGGCGCCTGGGTGCTGGGCACGCTGTTCACTTCGGTGTCCCTGCTGGTGCACCGGGTGCGCACGACGGAGTCGCGCATCGAGCAGTTCCGGCTGGCGTACCTGGCCATTGGCGCGGGCGCGGCGGTGCTGTTCAACGGGCTGGACTTCCTGTCGCGCAACGACATCCCGTTCCCCACGCTGGGGCCCGTCTTCGCGACGCTCTACCTGTTCTTCCTCGCGCAGACGCTGTTGCGGCTGCGGCTGATGGACCTGCACGAGCTGCTCGGAAAGATCGCCTCGCAGACGGTGCTGGCGATCATCCTCGCCTCGGTGTTCACCGTGCTGACCGCGTGGGTGGACGAGAACACGTCGCTGTTCGTCTTCAACACGGTGGTGGCCGCGTTCGTCATCCTCATCCTGTTGGATCCGCTGCGCACCAAGGTGGAGGAGATGGTGGTGCGCATCTTCTTCCGCGAGCGCTTCGCGCTCCTGGGCACGCTGGGCGCCCTGCGCGTGCGGATGGCGTCCGTCATCGAGATCTCAGAGCTGGCGCGCGTGGTGCTGGACGCGCTGCACGAGACGGGGCGCGTCACGCACGCGTCGGTGTACCTGATGGCGGAGGACCGGCCGGGGTACCGGCTGCTGGACTCGCGCGGCCCCCCGCCGGTGCCGCTCCTGGACACGGCCGCCGCGCGCGGCGTGCTCTTCGCGGTGGCCAGCGGGCAGAAGGCGGTGCTGCTGGAGAACATCGAGCGGCGCATCTCCGTGATGCGGGTGCAGGCGGTGGAGGGCAAGCGCTTCCGCGACGAGCTGAAGCGGCTCAACGACACGCGCGCCGCGCTGCTCCAGATGAAGGCCGGCATCAGCGTGCCGCTGATGGGCAACGACCGCGTCATCGGCTTCCTGAACCTGTGGGACGAGCGGGTGCCGGAGGCCTACGCGTCGGACGAGATCGCGCTCATCCTGGAGGTCTCCGAGCGGATGGCGACGGTGCTGGAGAACTCCAAGCTGTACGAGAAGATCCGCGAGCGCGACCGCCTCGCCGCGCTGGGGGAGATGGCGGCGGGCCTGGCGCACGAGATCCGCAACCCGCTGGGAGCCATCAAGGGCGCGGCGCAGTGCCTGGACCCCAAGCGGCTGCCGGGCGAGGAGGGCGAGTTCCTGGACGTCATCGTGGAGGAGGTCAACCGCCTCAACGGCGTGGTGACGGCGTTCCTGGACTACTCCCGCCCGCTGAAGCAGAACTTCGGGCCCACCGACCTCAACGAGGTGGTGACGCGCACGATGCGGCTCATCCAGAACGACATGCCCGCCTCCGCGGAGCTGGCGGTGGAGCTGGATCTGCGCCTGCCGCGCACGGAGGGCGACGCGGAGCAGCTCAAGCAGGTGCTGATCAACCTGGTGCAGAACGCGGTGCAGGCGCTGGGGCCGCAGCCGGGCCGCATCACGGTGCGCACGGAGAAGCCGGAGCGCTTCGGCGACCTGCGCAGCGCGGGTGGCGAGTTCGTGGAGGTGCGCGTCTCCGACACCGGCCCCGGCATCCCGGCGGACCAGCAGCCGCACATCTTCGTGCCCTTCTTCACGACGAAGCAGAAGGGCACGGGCCTGGGGCTCGCCATCTGCCAGCGCATCGTGAAGAACCACGGCGGCAGCATCAGCGTGCAGAGCAAGATGGGCGAAGGCACCACGTTCATCATCCGCCTGCCGGCGCTGCCCGTCGAGGCGACGGAAGGCGCGCTGCCGGAGGGCACGCCCGTGCCGCCCACGCGTCCCTCCCAGACCGCCCTCCCCGTCCCGGAGGAGCTGCGCGACCCCGCGGCCGCCCCGAAGACGTCGGAGCCCAAGCCGAAGAAGGAGAAGCGCCGCCGCGCGGGCTGACGCTCGCGGAAAAAGGCGGCCGGCCGGCATCCCGTTTCCGGGAAGGACCCGGTAGGCTGGCGGACGCCATGCAGGCGTGCCCCTTCTGCCAGACGACGATGCGCAGCGCCTACTCCCGGGGGCTGGTGCGCGACGAGTGCGGGGCCTGCGGGGCCGCCTGGTTCGAGGAGGAGATGCTGGCGAAGGTCGTCGGCGCTCCGACGCTGAAGGCCGTGTTCGAGCAGGCGAAGGGCAAGCCGGGGCGATGCAAGGGCTGTGAGGCCTCGCTCCAGTACGTCCCGGGCTGTCCGTCCTGCGGGCGTCAGGCGCCCACCTGCCCCACGTGCGGCAACGCGCCGCTGCCCATGGTGGAGCTGCGGGACGTGGCGGTCGATGTCTGCGGGAAGTGCCGGGGCGTGGCCCTGGACGCGGAGGAGTTGGCCCGGCTCCAGAAGGCCTCGGCGCCGGAGCCGCCGCCCCCCGCCGCGGACTTCGAGCACGAGTACGACCCCAAGCGGAGCCTGAGCCTTCTGCCCAAGGTGCGCGTGGGGGACGTGCCGTCCTGCACGACGTGCGGCCGGCGGCTGGACGTGCGCTACGGGTTCGTCTGGGAGGAGCGGCTGTACTGCGGGAGCTGCGCGCCGGAGGGCTCCGCGCCGTACACGGACGAGCTGACCAAGGCCCAGCCCAGTGAGACGTATGGCCGCCGCGCCCGGCACCTGAACAACAGCGCCGCGGAGTCCGCGGTCGTGTGGTTCCTGTCGAAGATCTTCAAGTAGCCGCGCGGCTGTAGCGCATCCGGTTACAGATCCGCGCTCCTCACGACGCATTTGTCACATTGATAAACACATCCAGGTTGTTGCACCCTGCCCAAGCACTGAACCCACGCAGGGAGTAGCTGGATGAAATGGATTTGTCTCATCGTGGCCGCGCTCGTCGCGACTCCATTCCACGCGAACGCCAGGGAAGCGCTTGAAATCAAGCTCACGTCCAAGGTGACGCGGTTTCCGGCGGACACGCCCGTGGACGTCACGGTCACGTTCACCAACGTGTCGGGCAGTCCGGTGCGGATCCTCGGCTACCACACGCCGGTCCTCGAGGGCATCGAGGCGGACATCCTCACCGTGTCGCTGGGAGAGAAGCCCGTCGAGTACATGGGCCGGCTCTACAAGCGCGCGGCGCCCACGGACAGCGACTACCTGACGCTGAAGCCGGGAGAGAGCGTCTCCGGCGTCGCGTCCCTCTGGGACAACTACGACCTGGCGGTCTCCGGGACCTACTCCATCCAGTACAAGACGGAGATCTTCACGCCCCAGTCCGACAAGCCCCTCGCTGTCTCCAATGTCCTCACCCTGGACATCGAGGGCCGGGAGCCGCGTCCCAACCCGGACGACCTGGAAGGCGAGACCAAGAGCGTCAGCGGCAACAACGAGAAGTTCAAGAAGTGCAGCGACTCCGAGAAGAACGACATCATCGCCGCGCGGCAGCATGCCTTGAACTACGCGGATGACTCGTATGACTACCTGGTGGCGGGGAACGTCACCTCCCGCTACACCACGTGGTTTGGCGCCAATGACAGCTCGCGCTACAGCACCGTCCGGGAGCACTTCCGGAAGATCCGGAACGCCATCGATGACGAAGACATCAAGTTCTACTGCAACTGCAACAAGAGCGCATATGCCTACGTGATTCCCTGGGAGAACTACAAGGTCCATCTCTGCAAGGCGTTCTGGACCGCTCCGATGACGGGCGGTGACTCCAAGGCCGGGACGCTGATCCACGAAATCAGCCACTTCTGGTGGACCGCCAGCACCCGCGACATCGAGTACGGGCACAGCGCGTCGCAGAACCTGGCCGCGACGAAGCCGGACAAGGCCATCAAGAACGCGGACTCGCACGAATACTTCGCCGAAGCCACGCCCTACGGCTCCTACAACCCGTGCGCGCCGACCGTCACGTCGCACACGGGCGCGCCCATCACCGCGAGCTGGGACGGGGCGAACTGCCGCGTGATGGACGTGCCCGCCGGGCTGACGGCGTTCATCTACAACAACGCGTACTACGTCAACGCGCTCCCCGGCACGACGTGCCCCGCGCCGTCCTCGTGGGACACCGCGAACTGCTACATCCTCCCCTACCCCTCCTGGAGCACCAGCTACTTCATCTGGTCCGGGAACCTCTACCTGACGCCCGGCCCTGGCAACGCGTGCCCCGCGCCGTCGACGTTCGACGGGGCCAACTGCTACGTCATGCCGCTGCCCTGGGGCTCGACGCCGTTCAAGTACGCCAACAACCTCTACATCACGCCGACCCCCAACTGTCCCATCGGTGGCTATGACGGCGCGCACTGCCTCGTGGGCACGGCGCCCGCCAGCCGGACCGCCTACATCTGGGGTTCGTCGTTCTATTACAGCCACTGAGGAATGACGGACACCGTGTCATGACGGGTTGTCATTGCTTGCGCCGCGCTCCCTGACACGAGGTCCAGGGACGGCGCGAGCGCCACGGCTGCGCCCTCTGGGGCGGCCTCTGGCCCCTGGCTTGCTCAAGGCCTCCCTGTTCCAAACAGGGAGGCCTCTTCCGTGAGCCATGTCATGCAGCAGAGGTCCGCGCAGGGCCTGTTCGTCCTGCTCGTCTTTTCGTGTGCCCTGACGGTCGCGTTGACTCTGAATCAGGTGCTCGCGCAGCTCGTGATGCCTGGCCTCCGGGACGGTGGGGCCGCGGCCCCGGGGCCGTCGAGCGCTCCGCCCGCGCTGGCGCTGGATGGGACGCGGCAGGCCCGGCTGACGGGGCTCTCGTCCGTCGCCAGCGTGGCGTTACCTCCGGAGCCGCCGCCGGACCTCCGCCGGAGCACGCTGGCGCTCCGGTTGCTGGGCACCCTGGTGGCGCAGGATCCCCGGTGGTCCATGGCCTCCATCCATGAGCTTCCCGCCGGCAGCGCGCGCAGCCTGATGATCAGCGACGTCATCCAGGGCGCCCGCGTCTTCGCGATCGAGCGGGAGCGGGTCCTGCTGCTGGTGGACGGGCGGCTCGAGTACATCGACGGCTTGGGGACCGCCCCGCCTGTCGCGGTGAGCGCCCATCCGGGGGCCGCGCAGCCAGGAGGTTCCGACCTGGGCCGAGGCATCCGCGAGACGGGCCCGGACACCTACGCCGTGCCCCGCGAGGACGTCGCCGAAGCGCTCACGCACCTGCCCGAGCTGTCGATGCAGGCCCGGGTGGTCCCCGCCTTCAAGGACGGCCGCCCCGTGGGCTTCAAGCTCTTCTCCCTCCGCGACGAGTCGTTCTTCTCGCGGCTGGGGCTGCGCAATGGGGACGTGCTCCAGCGCATCAACGGCCTGGACCTGGACAGCCCCGACAAGGCGCTGGAGGCCTTCACGAAGCTGCGCGACGCCCGGCGCATCGAGCTGCAGCTCGAACGCGCCGGTGGCCTTGTCCGGAAGGTCTTCGACGTCCAGTAGGCCCTTATGCCTGCGCCGCCGCCAGCTTCTCCTGCGCGGCCTCCCACCGGGCATAGAGGTCTTCCAGCTCCTCCTTGCCCGTGCGGTGCGCGTCCATCAGCGGCTTCGCCCGGGCGAAGTCGTTGTAGAGCACCGGGTCCGCCAGCTGCGTCTCGCGGTCCTTCTGCTCGGCCTCCACCTTCGCGATGCGCTCCTCCAGCTTCGCGATCTCCTTCTTGATGGGGCCCTCCACCACGGAGCGCCGCTGGCGGGCCTCCGCCTCCATCCGCTTGCGGTCCTTCTCCGACACCGGCCCGGTGGCCGCCGCCCCCTTCCCGTTCGACGCGCCCGTGTCCGCGCCCTCCGCCGCCAGGCGCAGCTGCTCCTGGTGGTAGAGGTACTCGTCCAGGTTGCCCGGGTGCGACGTGAGCTTGCCGTCCGCCACCTCCCAGACGTGCGTGCACAGGTTGTTGATGAAGCTGCGGTTGTGGCTCACGAACAGGAGCGTGCCGCCGTACAGCTTCAGCGCCTCGATCAGCATCTCCGACGAGTCCAGGTCCAGGTGGTTCGTCGGCTCGTCCATCAGCAGGAAGTTGGACGGCACCAGCAGCAGCTTCGCCAGCGCCACGCGCGCGCGCTCGCCGCCGCTCAGCACGCCGATGGGCTTGTCCACGTCATCGCCGCTGAAGAGGAACGCGCCCAGCACGCCGCGCACGTAGCTCTCCGGCTTGTCCGCCGCCAGGGGCCGGACCTCCTCGATGATGGTGTTGCGGCGGTCCAGCTTGTCCGCGTGGTGCTGCGCGTAGTAGCCCACCACCACGTTGTGCCCCAGCGCCACCTGGCCGCTGTCCGGCGCCAGCTCGCCCGCCACCAGCTTGAGCAGCGTCGTCTTGCCCGCGCCGTTCGCCCCCACCACGGCGATGCGCTGGCCCCGCTCCAGGCGCGCGCTCAGCCCGTCATAGACGGTGAGCGGGCCATACCGCTTGCTGATGCCCTCCATCAGCACCACGTCCCGGCCGGAGCGCTCCACTTCCGGGAAGCGGAACTTCATCGTCTGGCGCTCCTCCAGGACCTGGACCTTCTCCAGCTTGGCCAGCATCTTCGCGCGGCTCTGGGCCTGCTTCGCCTTGGTGGCCTTCGCGCCGAACCGGTCGATGAAGCTCTGCAGCTCCGCGCGGCGCTGCTCCACCTTCTCCGCCCGGGCCTGGAGGAGCACCATCTCCTCCGCGCGCTGGCGCTTGTAGTCCTCGTAGTTGCCGGCGTACTCGCGCACGCCCTCCATCTCCAGCGACACCACCCGGTTGATCTGCCGGTTGAGGAAGTCGCGGTCGTGGGAGATGAGCACCATCGCCTTGTTGGAGCGGCGCAGGAACCCGTCGAACCACGCGAGCGTGGGCACGTCCAGGTGGTTCGTGGGCTCGTCCAGGAGCAGCAGGTCCGGGTCCTGGAGCAGCAGGCCCGCGAGCGCCGCGCGCATGCGCCACCCGCCGGAGAGCGCCTGGGTGGGCTTGGCCAGGTCCTCGTCCTTGAAGCCCAGGCCCTTGAGGATGCGCTCGGCGTGGTGCCGGCCGTAGCGGTTCTCGAAGTCGTCCAGCTCCGCGTGGAGGTCCGCCAGCGTCTGCGCCAGCTCCAGCTGCTCCTCCTCGTCCGTGGTGGAGGAGAGCGCGGATTCCGTGTCCTTCAGCCGGGCCTCCAGCGAGTCCCGGCCGGGGACGGTGCTCATGACGGCCTCCACCACCGTCCCCTCCGGCAGGCCGGCGATCTCCTGGGGCAGGTAGCCCGCCCGGGCCCGGCGGCTGTACTGGACGGTGCCCCCGTCCGGCTGGCTCACCCCGGCGATGATCTTCATCAGGGAGGACTTGCCCGTCCCGTTGGCCCCCACCAGGCCCACCCGGTCCCTGGGACCGAGGGTGAAATTGTCCTCGTCGAAGAGGACCTTCTTTCCGTAGGCGAGGCTGATGTCCTGGGCGATGACGAGGCTCATGGCGGAGGGGGGAGATAACAGCCGGCAAGCCCTACGGGAACGGTCCTGATGCCTGCCTGACCGCCCAGGGAGCACATCTCCCCGGTTGGGCAGAAGGCGGGGCTTGCCTATACTCCCGCCACCCATGGCTGCTCCCTGCCCCCACTGCGGTAGTACCGAAGGTCAAGATCACCTGTGCGCGGCGCAGAGTCTCCAGCTCCTGGGCCAGGTGCTGGACGGCCGCTACAAGATTGAGAGCGTCCTGGGCCAGGGCGGCATGGGCATGGTGTTCCGCGCCACGCAGACGTCCGTGCAGCGCCCGGTGGCGGTGAAGACGCTCAACCCGTCGCTCGCGGCGGCGCCCCAGTTCTTCGAGCGCTTCCGCCGCGAGGCGGAGATCGCCAGCCGGCTGCGCCACCCGAACGTCATCACCATCTTCGACTTCGGCCGGGCGGCGGACGGCACCTGCTACTACGTGATGGAGCTCCTCAAGGGGGAGAGCCTCAAGGAGCTGGTGAAGCGCGAAGGGCCCCTGACGCTGCGCCGCGCGGTGAACCTGCTGGAGCAGGCCACGCTGGGGCTGGCGCACGCGCACGAGGAGGGTTGCGTCCACCGCGACCTGAAGCCGCACAACATCATGGTCCAGGCGCTCGACGGGAAGGACTTCGTCAAGGTGCTGGACTTCGGCCTGGTGAAGGCGCTGGAGCAGGACGAGGAGGAGCAGCTGACCTCCACGGGCCAGGTGCTGGGCACCCCGCAGTACATGCCGCCCGAGCAGGCCGGCGGCGAGTCCGTGGACCAGCGCTCCGACCTCTACTCGATGGCGGGCGTGCTCTACTTCTGCCTCACGGGCAGCTCGCCCTACGGCGCGAACACGGTGCGCAAGGCGCTGACGGCGTCGCTGACACAGCCGGTGCCCCCGGTGAACAGCAAGCGCCAGGGCGCGCCGGTGCCGCCGGAGCTGGACGCCTTCTTCGCCAAGGCGCTCGCGCCGGAGAAGGAGGACCGGTACCAGAACGCGCAGGAGTTCATCGACGCGCTGCTGGACGCGGTGGAGGGCCTGTCCCCGGAGGAGTTGGACGCGCACCCCACGGGAGGCACGCCCGGTGCCGAGCGAGGGACGGGCAGCCGCAGCCGGGCGGGCTCGGGAAGCCGGGCGGGCTCAGGGAGCCGGCTGGGTTCGGGCAGCCGCGCGGGCCGTGCGCCGGCCACGGGCAGGACGGGCTCGCGCGTGGGCCTGGCTCCGCCCCGGGGGACCACGCCGGCGGGAGCGCAGGCCCCCGCGCCGCGCGGGACGTCCAACGTGAGCGGCGCGGCGCCGGCGGCCGCGAACAGGCCCCGTCCGCCCGCCCCCCGCGCCGTGGAGCCGGAGCTTCCGCCGCCGCCCAAGGGCATGTCCGGGGGCGTGAAGGCGGCGCTCATCGGCGTGCCGCTGCTGCTGATTGGCGCGGGCGTGGCGGTGGTGATGACGCGCGGCGGGGGTGACACGGCGCCGACACCGCCGCCCGTGGCGATGACGCCTCCGAAGGCGCCCGTGGAGGCGCCGCCGCCCACGCGGGTGCAGGAGCCCCCGACGACGCCTCCTCCGGCGGCGCTGCCGCAGGACGTGACGGTGGAGTTCACCTCCACGCCGTCCGGCGCGGCCATCTTCGATGGCGACGTGCAGATTGGCACCACGCCCACCAGGCTGCTCATGCCGCGCTCCAAGGCCACCGAGCTGCGCTTCAAGCTCGCCGGACATCAGGACCAGGAGAAGACGCTGGACTACAGCCGGCTCGCTGACACGGCGGAGCAGCGCGTGAACGTGCGGCTGGAGCCGGTGCGCGTCGCGCCGCCGCCCCGGCCCACGAAGCCCGTGAAGCCCGGTGGCAACGACCCAGGCATCGGCGTGTTCGAATAGCCGGGCAGCGGGTTCGATTCCCTCCGCCTCCACTTGAACGGGCTCGTAATCCTCAGGGGGTACGGGCCCTTTCATTTTTGCCCCATGGCCGTTGCCCTTGTATCGCCCCACGCCAGCCAAAGCGTGTCGAGGATTTGAACCACGTCTCGCTTCACCTCGGGACTGAGCTGGGCATAACGGTTCGTCATCTCGATGGTCGCGTGCCCCATCGGTTCCTGGATGACCGTCAGCGACACACTTGGTGACGGTGTCCGAGGATTGCTGGTTGTCCACGGAGCGCTGCATCCTCACGGCCCGGGAGGTGCGGCGACTGGAGGAGGAGAACGCAGAGTTGCGCCGACAGTCCGCCCGCGTGCCCGTGGTGGCGGTGCTGGTGGCCGTGGCACTCGGAGCGGACGCGGGCTTCGCGGCGGCCCGACTCGCAAGGCGAGGTAGCCGCGCCTCACCTGTAATGGAGGCCTCGACGACCTTCCCAGACGATGGGGGTTTCCTCGCCTGGTAGGGTGTCGCGCTGGAGAGCCTCCGTTGCCGCGACTTGCCGCCCTTCTCGTCCTGTTGCTGAGGACTGCCGTCCCTGCCCACCCCACCCCCGCCTCCCGCGAGCGCCAGGAGCAGCGCATCTCCCTTGTGGCACTTCCTCGAGGGGAAGCTGTACGCGACGGACCAGGGGGCACGCTGCTGTTCCCCACGGCGGAAGGGACGCTGTGGCCGGGAGCCTTCGCCTCGGTGGGCCTGGGGGTGGACGATGCGCGCTAGCACGTGGCTGTTGTTGAGCGTGGCCCTCCTCTCCACCGGGTGCGTGGGAGGGGTGGGGCCCGCGCGCCGGGGCTCCTTCCAGCAACGCGCCGGGGCCTTGCCCTCGTATTCAAGCCCTGCGGACGGAAGGGGCTCCGCGCGCGCAGCGCCGTCCGCCGAGGAAGACGACGACGAGGACGAGCGCACCCACCGCCGCCGCCCCACGCGCGTGCCGGCAGGGACGGCCCTCATCACCACCAGCCAGGGCGAGCGGACGCGACTGGTGGTGCAGATGGGCCTCCTAGAGGTGGACGCCTTCGAGAAGTTGCTGGTGCTCGCGGGCCTGGACGACCTGGACGAGCTGCCCCTCCGGCACAACCCCTTCACCCAGGACGATGCGGTGGAGGTGCTGGGCCGGCTCATGCAGAAGCCGGTGACGCTGGGCTCCTTCCCGCCGCGCATGGCGGCGGGCTTCCTGCTGCGCGAGGTGCTGGAAGGCGGCGAAGTCTCCCGCGAGGAGCTGCTGCGCCGGGTGAAGCGCTTCAGCCGCGAGCAGGTGGCCGTCCTCCGGCCAGACGGCTACCTCGCGTGGGCCCTCGATGGGCGCACCCAGCAGAAGGTGGCGCCCGTCGAGTGGAAGGACGGCGCCTTCCGAGCGCACGGCTTCGAGCTGGGGCGCTTCTACAGCGGCAAGGGCGGCGTCTTCCGCGTCGTGGACGCTCGGCTCCAGGCTTCGGACTGGCGGCCCCTGGCCGAGGTGTACGACGACGGGGACGTCGTCAACCGCTCGCTGGACGGGGCCGAGGACGCCTTCGTGGAGCTGTACTACACACTGGGACAACTCCTGTCCCGCCCCGTGGACAGCATCGCGGCGCTGGGCAACCTGCCGGCCGGCTTGGCGGCCCTCATCTCCTCGTCCCCTGCGTACTGGGAGCGCTTCCAGTTCATGACGCAGGGCGAGCAGATTCGCGAAGTGGCGCGGCTGGCAACAAGCGTGTTCGCCACCTGGGGCACGGCCTCGACGACGACGCGGACCCTGAAGGGACTGGCGGTGGGGGCGGAGGCCACGGTGCCGGTGCTCTCACTGTCAGCGGAGGGCGTGCTGGCGTTGGAGCGCGTCGCGGTGCCAGCAGGGCGCGCGGCATCGGTGTTGAGCGGCGGGCCCGGGGCGGCCATCATCCTTCAGCGGGCCAACGCCGCCTCGAAGGGAGGAGCGCCTGCCCAGGGGCCTGGGCAGTGGGGGCCCGCGAACGAATCGATGTCCGCGCGTGCCCGGCGCTACCAGGAGCAAATCACCGGGCATTCGGCGGATGAGGCGTACTGGGTCGGTGGCGTGGGCCCCAACAGCGGAGGCGTGAAGTTCGATGGGTTCAAGGATGGGGTGCTGCTGGAGGCCAAAGGGCCAGGCTATGCGAAGTTCTTCGAGGGACTGGAGCCCAAGGAGTGGTTTCGCCACTCGGGTGATCAGGGACTCATCGACCAAGCTCAAAGGCAGCTCAGTCGCGTTCGGAGTACGGGCACCCCCATCCAGTGGCATGTTGCGGAGATGCGCGCCGCGGATGCCATTCGCCTGTTGCTCAATGAAGCGAAGATCAGGGGAATTGAAGTCGTGCACACGCCTGCACTCTGAGGATATCTACCAGTGACCATCACTCCCGCACCGGAGAATTATCCTGAGACCTACTACGCGGGTGCCTATTGGGGCGCGCGCAAGGAGTCGCCCGAGGCTTGCGCTCATCGCACAGCGGCCTTTCTCAACCTCCTGGCAGCGTGCGACCCTTTTCTCGCGCATTGGTACAAACCCTCCAAGTCACGCAAGGACGCGCGCGCGCCCCTGATGCCTCCCGATGTGCCAACCCTCACCGAGTTGTTCCGGCGCGGTGTTAACCGTGAGCCTGGAGGGCCAGCTATCGAGGAACTGGGCTTTCGCTTTTCGTTCGACAATGGAGGGGCCACTGGAGATTGCGCAACGATGCGCGTCAATGGCGGCATGAACTCGGATGCAGTTCCCAACCATTGTGTATTGACCATGCCGTGGCGTGGCTCCAATGCGGACAGGGTGCTCACCGTGTCGGTGCTAACTAAAGTAGTTCGCATCATGGTGCGTTCATGGGAACCAGACTGGGCGTTCGCCACGTCGAGCGCATACGAGCGACAACAACGGGAGCCCGACACGACGCCCTTCTCCCTGGGATGGATCACTTACCTCTCGCGCCGCATCGGCACGGTCCCCCCACTACCTGCCCCTGTGGCCATCGAGCAGGTAGAAGACAAGGGCACGCTGATCGTCCTTACCCCCGAGCGCTTCACTGTGAGCAATCCGAAGCACGTCGCGCTGGCCGAGCGGGTGCGAGAGTTGCTGGACCGAGCAGGGCTGTTGAAGCCGCTCCAAGCTCAACCGTAGAAGGGTCTGGCTCCCATCCTGATCACGCAGTCCGGTGGACCTGAGCACGCAGGGGGGCGAGCGTGAGAGCCATGGCGGCGTCCCAGCGCGCGGAGAGCACCAGGGCACGGAGGTCGAGCACCTCCTGAC
>NZ_JAYESI010000041.1:0-66109 GCF_041903675.1 Corallococcus sp. RDP092CA
CCCCCACCCCGCCGCTCTGCCCTCCCCCCTCGCTGGGACGCCGCCGGCCGCCCCGGCGCCCCGGGCGCCACCCCGCCCGTGGGCCCGGTGGAGACGGCGCTCCTGGCCCAGCTGGCCCCGGCCGTGGTGCCCCAGGTGCACTGGCTGCCGGGAGGCGGCGCGGTGCGGATCCTCGAAGGGGGGCCCTCCGAGGGCGCGCCCTCCACGGTCGTCCTCCTCCACGGGCGTGGGCACGCGGCGACCCACTGGTTCGCGTATGTGACGGCGCTGGCGCGGCAGCACCGGGTGCTGGCCCTGGACCTGCCCGGCTTCGGCCAGTCCACGCCGGCCGACGTGCGGGTGCGGTCCGCGGAGGACGCGGTGCGCTTCTTCACGGCGCCGGTGGAGGAGGCGCTGGGGATGCTCGCGCCGGGGCCGGTGTCCGTGGTCGGCCACTCGCTGGGCGGGCTGGTGGCGCTGGAGCTGGCGCTGCGCGGCGCGGTGCCGGTGGAGCGGCTGGTGCTGGTGGACGCGATGGGGCTGGGCCCCGAGATGCCGCGCGCCTCGCGCCTGTTCTTCCGCGCGGGGCCGGAGCGGCTGGCGCGAAACCTGGGCCCGTGGGCGATGGCGCGGATGCTGCCGCCACCGCCGACGCCGCTGGGAGAGCAGCTGGGCGCGCTCGGCTACGAGCTATTGAGCGTGCCCGGCGGCAGGCCGGAGGCCGCGCGGGCCTTCGACGCGCTGGTGCCGCTGACGGGCCCGCTGTTCCACCGCCGCGGGCGGCTGGGCGAGGTGAAGGTCCCCGTGCTCCTCGTCTGGGGCGAGCGCGACGAGACGCTGCCCGTCTCCCTGGCGGACGAGGCCGCGCGCGGGCTTCCCCAGGCCCGGGTGCTGCGCGTGGACTGCGGACACAGTCCGCAGTTGGAGCATCCCGAGCGCGTGCTCCCCGAGCTGAAGGCCTTCCTGGGCGCGGAGCCCCCGGGGCCGTGAGGTGGCGCTGCGTCCCCGGCGTCACGTGAACCGGGTACAGTCCTCCGCCGTGCCGAAAGACTTCCTCGACCTGGAGGCGACGCCGGAGCGGTTGCACGCGCTGGCGGACGCCCGAATCCTGAGCCCGGACGCGTACGGGCGCGCGCTGCACCTGGCGGTCGCCTCGCCAGCGCGGCCCGCGTGGCGCGCGTTCCTGGCCATGACGCTGATGGCCCTGGGCTCGCTGCTGGTGCTGGCGGGCGTGGTGTACTTCTTCGCCTTCAACTGGGCGGAGCTGGGGCGCTTCTCGAAGCTGGGCCTCATCAGCCTGGGCACCGCCGGGGCGGCGGTGGGCGCGTGGCGGCTGGGCGACAGGCCTGCGGGGCAGTTCGCGCTGCTCGCGGCCGCGGTGCTGGTGGGCCCGCTGCTCGCCGTGTACGGACAGGCGTACCAGACGGGCGCGGATCCCTATGAGCTGTTCATCGGCTGGGGCGTGCTCATCCTGCCGTGGGTGGCGCTGGCGCGCTTCACGCCGCTGTGGATGCTCCAGCTGGTGCTGATCAACACCGGCGTCATCCTCTTCTGGGGGCAGCGCATGGGGCACTTCGACTCGCACGAGGAGCGGCTGGCGCTGGTGCTGGGGCTCATCAACGGGTTCGCCTGGGCCACCTACGAGCACTTCGCCAACCGGAAGGTGTCCTGGCTCCAGGGGCGGTGGATGCCCCGCGTGTTGTCACTCATGGCGCTGACGCCGCTGGTGGGGCTGGGCATCCTGTTCATCGTGAGCCGGCACGACCGCTCGCTCGAGTCCGGCGCGGCCCTGCTGCTGGTGCTGGGCGCGCTGGTGGCCATCTACGCGCTGCACCGGCACCTGCATGGCGAGCTGTTCCTGCTCACCGTGGGCGCGGTGAGCGTCATCGCGCTCGTCACCACGGCGGTGGGCTACTTCCTCATCGAGGTGACGCGCACCGAGGAGCTGACCCTGTTCATCCTGCCCCTGGTGCTCATCGCGGAGGTGGGGCTCGCCGTGTACTGGCTGCGCCACGAGTCGCAGGTCACGGGCGTTTCGGAGGAGACCTGACCATGGCCCTGCGACCCACCATTCAAGACGTGCTGACGGGGCTCAAGGCCGAGGGCCACGTGGACGCGGAGGTGGAGGCCCGCGCCCGCACCGCCCTGGAGGTCCGGCAGAAGACCCTGGGCGCCTCCCCCTGGTTCGTGAAGGCGATGGCGGGGGCGGGCGCGTGGCTGTCCGCCGCGTTCCTGCTCAGCTTCTTCGCCTGCGTGGGCCTGTGGAAGGAAGAGGTGGCGCTCACCAGCCTGGGCCTCGTGCTGGCGGTGGCCTCGGTGTTCCTGCGCCGGAGCACGCAGGGGCCCTTCATGGAGCAGCTCGCCCTGGCCTTCTGCATGGCGGGCGTGGGCGCGTTCCTGCTGGGGCTGGGGCAGATGGACCAGGGCACCGTCACCATCGCGTTCGCGGGCATCGTGGCATCCCTGGCCCTGCTCGCCGTGTTCCCGGACCTCATCCTCTACTTCCTGGCGACGGTGGGCCTCTGCGTGTCCGTTGGGGTGCTGGAGCTGGAGCTGATCGGCGGCGTGGGCATCGACGTGTGGATGCTCGTGTGCGCCGCGGCGCTCTCCGGCCTCCTGCTCTTCGAGCCCTCGCTGCGGCACGGGCCGCTGGGAGCCCGCGTGGGGCCCATCGCCTTCGCGCTCGCGTGCGCCGTCCCCGGGTGGCTGCTGTTCCGCAGCTTCGAGGCCTCGCAGGAGGGCTTCCACTACGTCTTCCGCTTCGAGAACCAGTTCATGCCAGGCGCGTACATCTCCCTCTTGCTGGCGCTCCTCGTGGGCGCGACGGGGTGGCGGGTGCTGCGCGAGCTGGGGCTGGAGCATGACCGGCGCGTCTGGGTCCCCGCGCTCGGCGCGCTGGTGCTGCTCACGGTGATGACGATGAACACGCCGGGCGTGCTGGTGGCGGTGCTGCTGCTGACGCTGGGCTTCCACCGCCGCAGCCGCGTGATGCTGGGGCTGGCGGTGGCGTTCCTGCTGACGTTCGGCGCGTATTACTACTACGACCTCCGCATCACGCTGCTGGCCAAGGCGCTCGCGCTCACGGGCAGCGGGCTGGTGCTCCTGGGGGTGCGGCAGTTCTTCATCCGGCGGGAGCCCGCCGTGCTCACGGAGGCCCGATGAAACGCGGCGCCGTCATCTTCGGGGGGCTCGCGCTGGTGTTGCTCGCGCTCGCCTTCCTCGTCGTGCAGAAGGAGACCGTGCTCGCGCGGGGGCAGCTGGTGCTGCTGCGGCTGGCCCCGGTGGATCCGCGCTCGCTCATCCAGGGCGACTACATGGTGCTCGACTACGCCATCAACCAGGGCTGGCGCGAGGGCCGGGAGCAGCCCCAGGAGGACGGCAACGTCGTCCTGCGCCTGGACGAGCACCACGTGGGCGAGTTCGTGCGCTACGAGCCGCCCGCCTCCACGCTCGCGCCCGGCGAGGTGCGCCTGCGCTTCCGCATCCGCAACTCGCAGATGCGCCTGGGCGCGGAGGCCTTCTTCTTCCAGGAGGGCCACGCGGAGCGCTACGCGACGGCGCGCTACGGCGAGCTGCGCGTGATGGACAACGGCACCAGCGTGCTAGTGGGCCTGCGCGACGAGAACTACCAGCCGCTGGGCAGCGCCATCCACTGACCGAGGCCCGCGCGCCCCGGCCTCCCGGGGCGCGCCCGCGCGTCAGTCCGCGTCCACGCTCTCCAGCAGGTCGGAGAAGGGCGAGCCGTCCTCGCCCAGCACCTTGTAGAGGCTGTCCACCTTCTCCAGCTCGCGCTTGAGCGCCTTGTGGTGGTTGCGGTTCTTCACCAGGCTCTCGCGGCCCAGCAAGCGGAAGGCCTCGTCGCGGCCCACCTGGCGGATGGCCATGCCCAGCACCAGCCCCCGGAAGCCGTCCGCGTAGTCCAGGTCCAGCGGCGTGCCGCGCCGGCGCGCCTCGCCCACGAAGGCCTGCGCCGCGGCCCGCAGCGCCTCCGGCAGCGGGCGGCCGCCGGGGGACTGCTCGTAGTCCAGCGCCCGCGCCACGTGCTTCTCCTGGAGCACCAGGTCGCCCGTGCTGCCCGCGTGCTCCACCATCGCCAGCGTGTACGCACGCCGCACGATGTTGTCGAGCTGCCGCAGGTTGCCCGGCCACGAGCTGGTGGTCAGCAGCAGCTCCGCCTCCGGCGCCAGCCGCGCGGAGCCGTCCGGCAGCCGCTCGCGGTGGCGGCGGTTCACCATGTACCGCGCCCAGAGGGGGATCTCGTCCTGCCGGTCCTGGAGCGGCGGCATGCGCACCGGCAGCACGTTCACGCGGTAGTACAGGTCCTCGCGGAAGCGGCCGGCGCGCACCTGCGCGTGCAGGTCCGCGTTGGTGCCGATGATGAAGCGCACGTCCGCGAGCCTCTCGCCGGTGCCCTCGCCCAGCGGCCGGTAGCTGCGCGACTCCAGCAGGTGCAGCAGGCCCGCCTGCGCCTTCAGCGACAGCTTGTCGATCTCGTCGATGAACAGCGTGCCGCCGTCCGAGCGGGCCACCACGCCCGGCGCGTCGCGCACCGCGCCGGTGAAGGCGCCCTTCTTCCAGCCGAAGAGCTCCGCCATCTGGAGGTCCTCCGGCACCGTCACCAGGTCCAGCGTCTCGAAGGGCCTGCCCCGGCGGCCGGAGCGCTCATGGCACCAGCGCGCCAGGCGCGACTTGCCCGCGCCCGTGGCCCCGCTCACGAGGATGGTCTCGTCCTGGAGCGCGAAGGTCCGCAGGATGGGCAGCAGCTCCGCCATGGAGCGGCCCACCACGGGGAGGAACTCGTCCACCTCCGGCGTGGCCACCGGCCGCTGCGGCAGCGCGGTGAGGTACGGCGCGGCGATGTCCGTGAGCAGTTGGAGCGAATCGCCGGCGTCGCGCCAGACGAACTCCTGTCCCATGGCGGCCAGGCAGTCCGCCTCCAGCGAGATCATGCCCTCCATGCCCGCGGGCGTGCGCAGGGGCAGCACGCACACGTGCGTCGCGTGGCGCCCCAGGAAGCGCTGCTTGCTCTCGTTGCTGTGGAAGCCCGCGAGCCCCGGGTCGCCCGTCACCGGCGCGTCCGGCGCGTGCGGCTGCACCGTGCCGATGTTCACGTCGATGGACACCGCGCACCGGTGCTCCACCACCGCGCGCCACGCCGTCGCGGAGGTGAAGAAGGGCGTCCCGACCCCCGCGTCCGTCACCTCCCGCGCGCCCACGTCCAGCGCCGCCAGCCGGCGGTACGCCTCTCCAGGGCGCAGGTGGACGATGCCGCGCAGGACCCGGGCCCGGCCCGCATAGCGGCTGGCCGCCACCGCGGCCTCCGCCACGGCCAGCATCCGCTGCAACGTCGCCGCCGCCGCGGTCTCGAAGTCCCTGGAATCCCTGAGCGCAGCCATGAGCTGCGCCAACTCGTCTTGCATCCCCTCGCCTCCCGTGCGGAAGCCGCGCCACCGCCGACCGGCGAAGCCGTCCAGAAAACAGACGCGGACTCTATCGGAGATGGCGGGGAGGTGCGGATCCAGATGGAGAGCGCGGAAGGAGCGGCCCCTCCTTCCGCGCTCCGGGTGCATCTGGATGCGGTACACGCCGTTGCCGGGATGTGACGCCATGCCTTTGCGCACGCCGTGCCAGCAGGGTGGCTCCAGTGATTTCGCGGGGTCATGCGGCATCCCCCCTCCCCGCCTGCGTCCCAACGGGACGCAGGCGCGTCCCAATGGAACGCAGGCCCTGCACCGAGGGAACCCCCAGGCCTGGCAGCAGGCAACCGGCCGGGTCATTCCATACCAGTCAGGGCAGGCGCGGCGGGCTCCCGCCGCGCCAGACGCGCTCCCCGCGCGGCACGATGGGCACGCGGTCGAGGAAGAGGTCGCTCAGCCCCGGGAGCGCGCGTCCGGCTTCAGGACGAAGACGCGGTCCAGGCGCGGGCTGCCGCGCCCCACCGGCGAGTCCAGGTCGTAGTCGAAGTCGAACGTGGCCGCGACGCGCAGGCCCGACGTGCGGAACAGGCGCTTCACCTGGGCCTCGTCGTACGTGCGGAAGTACCACGTCGTCTCGATGAGCCAGTCCTTGCCCGGCCCGGTGACGCGCAGGCGGTTGCGCATGGGCGAGCGGCGCAGGCGCTTCTCCGGCAGGCCCTCGTGCGTGTTGCACACGACCTTGTCCGGGCCCACCTGCCCCACCCAGCGCTCGTGCTCGGGGCCGGAGCGCGCGTAGTCCGTGAGGTGGAAGCCCAGCACGTAGATGCCGTCGGGCTTGAGCAGGCGCCGGGTGCCCGTGAGGTGCTCCACCGCGGCCTTCTCGCTGTCCAGGTAGCGGAAGGTGGAGACCAGCGTGTGGGCCAGGTCCACGCGGCCCTCCAGCGCCGGGTCGAAGAACGCCTCCATGCGCGCCTGGGACAGCTTCACGCGGCGGCGCTCGGCGGGCGTCAGGCGCCTGCGCGCGTGCGCGAGCATGGCCTCCGACAGGTCATAGCCCGCGACCTTCAGGCCCCGGCCCGCGGCCTCGGCCACCAGCCGGCCCGCGCCGCACGCGGGCTCCAGCCACTGGCGGCCCCCCGTGCCGTAGCGCCGGCTCAGCGCCTGGAGGAAGTCCACCTCCCGCACGGTGTCCGTGCCGAAGATGGCCTCGTAGTACTCGGGGTGCTCGTACCAGTCCTTGCGTCGTTCCATGGCGCCTTCAGTGGTCCGCGTGCCCCAGGACGCGCGCGAGCACGAACATCACCAGCAGCCCTGCTGCCAATGCCACCAGGTTGCGTCCGGGCTTGTCCCTGCCGTGCTTGTTCACGTGCGGCAGCAGGTCCGACACCGCGATGTAGAGGAAGGTGCCGGCGGAGAAGGCCAGCGCCTTGGGGGCCAGCGACTCGAAGCGCATCACCGCGTCGAAGCCGAAGTAGAGCACCGCGCCCACCGGCACCATCAGCCCGTACAGCGCCGTGTACGCCAGGATGGTGCCGCGCTTCTTGCCCTCCGCCTGGAGGATGGACGCGAGCGAGAGCGAGGAGGGCACCTTGTGCGCGGTGATGGCCAGGAGCGCCATGGCGCCCACGCCCTCCTTCACCGAGGACCCCAGCGCGATGCCGTCGAAGAGCGTGTGCGTGGACAGGCCCAGGAACGCGCTGAGGCCCAGCGCGTGGCCGTGCACGTGCTCCGCGCAGTCCGGCGGCTCCTCGCAGGCGTGCGCGACGAGGTAGCGCTCCAGCACCAGCACGAAGAGGAAGCCCATGGGCACGAGCGCGAAGGCCCACCAGCCGCCGCCCTCGTAGGCCTCCGGGAGCATGTGGAAGAAGGCCGCGCCGAACATCACGCCCGCCGCGAAGGCCAGGAACGTCACGAGCCGCGTGGAGCGGTCGTTGAAGATGACCACGCCCGCGCCGGCCAGCGCGCTCACCACGACGATGAAGGAGTCCAGGATGACTTCGGCTACGACCGGCGACATGGGGGGCGCACCCTACTCCCAAAACGACGCCGTCAGTAGCTTCGCACCACCAGCACGGTCACCCGGCCCGGCCTCACCTCCACGAAGTGCGTGGTCGGCCGGCCCGGCGCATCTACCTGGACAGCGTGCCTTCCCCGCGGAAGCCGGAAGCGCGCCACCTGGAACTCCGCTGGCAGTGAGAGCCAGGAGCGCAGGTCCGCCTGGTTGCCCGCGTTGAGCACCAGGAAGGTGAGCAGGCCCAGCTCCTTGCTCTTCGTCAGCGCGCCCACGCCCGCGGCCACGCCCGCCTTCGCCACCGCGCCCGCGAGCTGCTTCGCCAGCATGCGGCCGATGCGGTCGTTCAGGTGCACCTGGGCCACGCGTGACAGCGACGTCACCGTCACCGCCTGCTCCGCCTGCCCCTCCACCGACACCCGCACCGGCGGTGTGCCACCGCGGTCCCGGTACACGGGCACCTCGATCAGGTCCCCGGAGTCGCCGTAGTCCCGCGACGCGCGCTCCTTCTGCGGCGACAGGCCCGCCTCCACCACCACGACGAGCTGCCCGTCGCCGGGGCCCGGCGGGTCATGCGCCACGCCCGGGAACTTCTGGGACAGCGTGGCGTAGGCGTCGTCGCGGCCCGTCTTCTTCGCCAGCCGCAGGAGCGGCTCCACCAGCCCGCCCAGCCGGGGCTCCAGCTCGTACGCCTTCATGTAGTCGATGAAGGCCGAGTCCCAGTCGCGCTGGTCCTCGTACAGCACGCCGCCCAGGTAGCGCGCGATGGCGAGCTGCTCGTAGGGCTTCTTCTCGTCGACGATCATCTTCTCCAGGCGCTCGTTGACGCGGCGGACCTCCACGAGCGCGTCCTCGTCCCGGCCCAGCTCCGTGTAGTTGAGCGCCTGGAGGACGGAGATCATCAGCTTCTCGAAGTCCTCGCCCCGGTAGGCGCGGCGCCGCTCGTTGCTGAGCAGCACGCCGGCCTCCTCGCTCACGGAGGTGATGTCCAGCTGCGACATGAGGTCGTCCGCCTGGGCCAGCACCTGCGTGCTCTCCTCCCACTGCCCGGCCGCGTGCAGCACCATGCCCTTGTCCAGCAGCAACAGGAGCTGGTCGCGCTCGGGGGCCTCCTTCTGCGCCTCGTCCAGCTCGCGCAGCGCGCGCGGATAGTCAGAGGTCTGGTACGCGGCGCGCACGGACGCCGTGCGCGCCACGTAGTCGCTGGCGCAGCCGGTGCCCATGACGCCCAGGGCCAGGACGAAGAGCAGGCCCCAACGCGCCGCCGGGGAGGCGGAGACGCGCGGGGCCTGGATCGCGATGTCGGGGGGGTTGGACACGGCGGGCGGCTACCAGCTCACGCCCTGCTTCTCGAACTTCTTGCGGATCTGCTTCTCGTCCGTCCACGCCAGGGTGCCGGTGCGCACGTCGTTCAGCTTCGCCGTCATCTTGTAATAGACGAGCTTGTCGCGGCCGACCTCCTGGATGATGGACGCGAGGTCGCCCGTCATCAGGAAGTCCACCGACGCCTGCTGGCCCGGGGCCTTGGCGGCGTTCGGGTTCACATAGCCGGACTGCTGGTACTCGTACTCCTCCGCGATGTCCTGGCGCGCGGCCTGGTCCACCAGCGCGAAGCGGCCCGTCTGCGCGAGCGCCGTCTGAATCTTGTCCGCCAGCGAGCGCATGTCGATGTGCTCACTGGTGCTGTTGCGCAGCTTGCCCACCAGCACGATGGGCAGCGGCGCGCCCTGGGGCGGCTGGGCGAAGCGCGGGGCGCTGGCGAGCGACTCGGCCATCTTCTTCGCGATGAGCTGCAGGTCGTTCTCGTTGAAGCGGTCCCCCAGCATCTCGATGGTGTTGGGGTCCTCGTAGGTGCCGCGCGTGAAGGCGCGGGGGCCTCCACAGCCGGCGAGCGACACGGCGAGGAGGGCGGACAGCAACAGGCGGCGGGTGTTCATGGTCGGTCGACTCCTAGTTCCATTCGCATTCGAAGCGGCTGCCTTCGAAGTTCCACTTGTAGGCAAGCACCGCGTCGCGGCGGTAGCCGGCCGTCAGCCGGCAGAGGCTCTGCAGCGAGGCGCGCGGATAGTCGAAGGTGTACGTCTGCGCCTTCGCGCGCTCCTGCGGGGTGAGCTGCGAGGGGTGCGTGAGCGTGGGGCTGGCGCTGGCCACCACCATCACGCGGTGCGCGCCGTAGGTCTTGAGCGGCACGGAGCCCGACAGCTGGATGCGGCGCACGGTGCGGGCCACCATGATGTCGCTGCGGTCCACCATGGTCTCGTGGGTGTTGCGGCGCTGCAGCAGCTCCGGGAGGTTCGCGGAGAACACGCGGGTGATGTCGCCGTCGTCCACGAAGAAGTAGAGGAACGCCTCGCGCGCGGTGCGGCCCTCCCCGGTGAAGTCCAGCGTCACCAGCAGGTTCAGCGCCCGGTTGGGCGCCAGGCCGTGGCGCGACACCGCCGCCAGCACCGCCTTGTCCACGCCCGCCTTCTTCAGGCGGATGAGGCCGTCCGCGCTCGCGTCGCAGGCGCAGCGGCGCTCCTCGATCATCTTCACCAGCTGCGCGGGCTCGAAGCCGGCCTGGGACAGCTTGGTCAGCTCCTCGTCGGTGAGCGGGAGCTGGTCCGACCGCTCATAGATGCGCGGCAGCTGGTTCGGGTCCCACTGGATGATGTTGTAGGTCTGCACGTCC
The DNA here is from genome assembly GCF_041903675.1 of Corallococcus sp. RDP092CA. Classification (NCBI taxonomy): domain Bacteria; kingdom Pseudomonadati; phylum Myxococcota; class Myxococcia; order Myxococcales; family Myxococcaceae; genus Corallococcus; species Corallococcus sp. RDP092CA. The sequence goes on from NZ_JAYESI010000041.1 coordinate 10,079, forward strand.
CCCGACGGGAACGGCAGTGACATGGACGGCGCGGCGGCGCGGGGCGCCTGGGCCGTGGTCAACGCGACAGCGGCGGCGAGCAATTGAGCGATCATGGCGTTCGGTCAGAACCGGTATCCGACGTTCATGAACAACCGGTTCGTGACTCCTCCTCCCCCGATGGGGATGTCCGGCGAGTAGTGCAGCCCCATGAGCACGCGGTCGCGGCGGTCCAGGAAGAGCTCCGCGCCCACCTGCGGCGACAGTGCGAACCGCAGCCCCTCGCCCTCCGGGATGACGATGGCGCCCGCCTTGAGGCCGAGGGTGAAGGCCACCGGCCAGCCCCAGCTGCGGAAGGTGGGGCCCACGTTGCCGATGAAGCGCCCACCGTCGAAGACGTAGGCGCCGCTGACGTCCAGGCGGTACCAGTCATCTCCCCAGAGGGACACGGTGGCGCCCACGAAGAGCGGCGGGCCCTCCGGCGCGCCCCGGGGGTTCTCCTGGGAGTTGATGGCCGCGCCCCAGTCGAACTGGAGCGACACGCCGCGGCGGTTGTCGCCGTAGCCCCCCTTGCCGTACTCCGACTCCTCGGGCCCGTCGGTGCGGCCTCGATCCTGGGCGCTCGCGGTGAGCGGCGCGGCGACGGCCAGGAGCGCCAGGGCTCCGCACAACGTGACAGGACGCTTCATCTGATGAACTCCCCAGCGTGGGTGCGAATGCTCTTGTGCGCGTCTTACGCCGCGCCAGGCGCCATATTCATCGTGCGGCGAGCGTCCGCGCAAGCGCCTGTTTTCCCTGGTGCCCGGCGACATCAAGCCCGAGGCTCCGGGGCCCCCCGGGTGGCGTCCTCCTGGTCGTCCCGGGTGGAGGGGGGCAGCTGCGCGGGGCGGGACTCGCTGCGCACCATGGGCAGCCACTGGGGCTTCGAGCGCAGGAAGACGACCAGCCGCTCGCGCACGAGGAAGCGCAGGTCGCCCAGCTTGCTGGAGTTGGCGGCGCTCACCAGGGCGCGCACCGTGAGCGTCTTGTCCATCACGTCGAAGACGACCAGCGTCTTCACCCGGCCATCCCACAGCTCCCTGGCCTCGTTGGCGAGGATGCGGTCCAGCTCCGCGCGCAGCACGTCGATGTCCGCCGTGTAGTCCACCTGGAGGATGACGGTCCCCATCATCTCCGGGGAGCCCTTGCTCCAGTTCTGGAACGGCTTGTCCAGGAACTGGTTGATGGGGATGACCATGCGCCGCTGGTCCCAGATGCGCAGCACCACGTAGGTGAGGGTGATCTCCTCGATGGTGCCGAACTCGCCCTCCACCAGCACGTTGTCGCCGATGCTGACGGGCTGGGTGATGGAGAGCTGGATGCCGGCCAGCAGCGAGGACAGCGACTTCTGCGCGGCGAGGCCGATGGCGAGGCCGGCGATACCCGCGGAGGCCAGCAGCGACACGCCCACGTTGCGCACCACCTCGAACTGCATGAGCAGGAGCGCGGCGGCGATGACGTAGGTGGCCACCTCGAAGACGGCGCGCAGCACGGCCAGCTGCGTGCGCAGCGAGCGCGCGCGGGGGTGGGTGCTGGACTCGGAGGTGACGCGGCTCTGGACGTAGGCCTCCGACACGCGGAGGAAGCGCAGGATGAACCACGCCACCGCGACGATGGTGAGGGAGTAGCTCACCCGGTCGCTCAGCAGCTTCAGCCTGGGCGGCAGGAGCAGGAACGAGGTGCCCAGCGCCAGCAGGATGGCGAAGAAGGGCAGCCGCAGCGGTCCCCGGCCCGCGCCGACGAGCTGGTCATCCCAGGTGATGCGCGTCCAGCGCACCACCCGCAGCGCGGCGGCCAGCAGGAGCTTCTCCAGGGCGTAGGAGAGGATCCACGCGCCCAGGAGCGTCACCGTCAGGCCCAGCCACTGCCACGGCTCCAACCCCAGCACCGTGCGGTCGAAGAAGACGGCCGGCAGCGTCTCGGTGAGCAGCGGGCCGTACTCCTCGAAGAGCGGGTCCACCATCTTCACGGTGGGCTCGGACACCACCCAGATGGGCGTGTTGTCCACGGTGAAGCGCTGGAGCCGGATGGGCACGCTCTCGCCCTTGAGCGGGATGGCCCCCAGCGACACGAAGCGCGAGGTGGGCGACTCGCCCTCCGGCGTCTTCGGCAGGACGGACGTGTCCACCGACAGCTCGCGGTTCAGGACGAACTTCAGCTTCCGCGCCAGCTGGGCGCCCTGCGCGCGCTGCTCGTCGGCGGGAAGGTGGTCCAGGTAGAGGTAGTAGGCGGCGCGCGCGTAGTCCCCGCGATGCACCGCGTCCAGGAAGCCCTGCGCCGTGGCGCGCGGCGACGAGCGGTCCAGGTCCTGGGGGACCTGCCCCAGGCCGTTGTCGAGGGCCAGCACGGGGAGGCCAGCGAGGACGCACCCCAGGAGAAGGAGGGCCACCAGGACCCGGGAGGCATGGCGCTTCATGGGCGCCTCCTTACTCCTTTTCGGTTCGGTTGCCGGGGAAAGACGGTGGGTGCTTCCGAGCCCGCCCGGCCGCTGGGATGCCCGGGCGTGAGAACAGGAAACCCCTGCCGGAACGAGAGACGGGAAAGCATTGGTGCGCCGCTGGGTGGTGGGCTAGAACCGACCCCCAAGGAAGGTCGCCGTGTCCGAAGAGAAGCGAAGAATCCTCCTCATTGACGACAGCGAGATCACCCTCGCCATGGAGAAGGCCGTCCTGGAGGCGCGGGGCTACGAGGTCGTGGCCACCTCCACGCTCATGGAGTTTGAGAAAACGCTGCAGAGCTGGCGACCGGACCTCATCCTCACGGACATCCACATGCCCGAGGCGAAGGGCACGGACATCTGCCGCACGCTGAAGAACGAGTACAACACGCAGGACATCCCCATCGTGCTGTTCTCCAGCCTGCCGGACGACGAGCTGTCGAAGCTGGCCGAGCAGGTGGGCGCGGACGGCTCGCTCTCCAAGGTGAACGGCCTGGAGGCGATGGGCGAGAAGATCGACGAACTGGTGCAGAGCATCCTCTGGTGATGACGATGCGCGCGGCCGTCCTCGCGGTGCTCGTGAGCGCGCTCCTCGCCGGTTGCAGACGCCAGGAGCCGCGAGCCCCGGAGAACGGCGCGGGCGGCGCGCCCACGCAGCAGCAGGCGGCCTCCCCCACTCCCGCGGCGCCTCCGGGCGCGGTGCTCTTCATCTCTGCGGACACGCGCGGCTACCTGGGCCCCTGCGGCTGTAGCGAGAACATGCGCGGCGGCATTGGCCGGGCGGCGTTCCAGGTGCAGGAGGCGCGCAGGGGCGGCCAGCCGGTGCTCTACATCGACGGCGGCAACAGCCTCTTCGGGGAGGCGCACCTCAAGGCGGAGCAGGTGCCGCAGGAGGAGCTGAAGGCGAAGGCGCTCGCGGACGCGTTCCGCGCCATGGGCATCGCCGCGCGCGCCACGGGCGAGCTGGACGACACGCGCGGCGCGGCCTTCCGCCAGGGGCTGGGGCTGCCGGAGGTTCCCCCGGGCGGCGTGAAGGTGCTGGACGCGGGCGCGCGCAAGGTGGGCGTGGTGGCGGCGGCGTCCGGCGAGGCGCTGGTGAAGGCGAGCCAGCAGGCGCGCGCGCAGGGCGCGGACTTCGTGGTGGGCCTGCTGGACCAGCCGCTGGAGGCCGCGCAGGCCGCCGCCGCGCTGCCGGGCCTGGCCGCGAACCTGGTGGTGGCCACGCACAGCGCCGGTGAGTTCTCCGCGGAGGAGAACCGGCTGGTGCGCTCCGACGTGCCGGTGGTGGCGGTGCAGAGCAAGGGGCGCTCCCTCTTGCGCGTGGACCTGACGTACGCGCCGGCGAAGGGGGCCTTCCTGCCGCAGCGCTCGCGAGGGGACGTGGAGCGCGAGGTGACGGCGCTGGAGCAGCGCATCGCGCTCCTGGACAAGGAGATTGCCCTGCCCGGCATCGACCCGAAGCTGAAGGCGCTGAAGCAGGGCAAGCGCGACGAGCTCGCGGCGCGCAAGCAGGGCCTCCTCACCGCGCCGCCGGAGCCCGCCACGGACGTCAACGGCTTCGCGCTGCGCTTCCTGCCGCTGGAGTCCAACCTGCCCACCGCGCCGGACGCGCAGGCGCTGGTGAAGGCCTACGACGCGGACGTGGGCCAGCTGAACCTGGCGTGGGCGAAGGAGCACGGCCAGGACTGCCCGCGCCCGGAGAAGGGCCAGGCGGGCTTCGTCGGCAGCGCGGCGTGCGCGGACTGCCACCCGGAGGCGGCCGCCGTGTGGGAAGGCACCCAGCACCACCACGCGTGGAAGACGCTGGAGGGGGTGGGCAAGCAGCACCACCTCAACTGCATCGGCTGCCACGTCACCGGCTGGCAGAAGCCCGGCGGCGTGTGCCGGCTGGACAAGGTCGCGGGCCGCGAGGACGTGGGCTGCGAGAGCTGCCACGGCCCGGGCTCCCGGCACGTGGACGCGCCGAGCCCCGCCACCATCGTGGGCAAGCCGGGGCAGGCCGTCTGCGTCACCTGCCACAACGCGGAGAACTCGCCGCACTTCGACTTCGCCACCTACCTGCCGCGCATCCTCGGCCCCGGCCATGGCGGAACGGGGAAGAGCGGCCAGGCAGGAGAGCCCCCGGCGAGATAGGGTCGCTCGCCCCCACGTGGGGTCCTTCCGGGGGGCACACCCGGCGACTTGTTGTTTGACTGTCAAGAAAGCTGGCGAATACTGCGGCCTTCGCCTGCTTCTGGGCGACCTCGCCTGGCGTTCCCATGCCGCATCTTCCATTCCTCCTGCTTGCCCTGGCCTCGGTTCCCTCCTCGCAGGGCGCGGCGCCGTCACCGGTGCCGCCGCCTGGCGTGCATGCGGTGGCCCCCAAGGAAGGCCCCACGCTGGCGGCGGATGGCCACCTGGCCACGGCCCCCTCTCCCATGGAGGAAGGCGAGGAGACGGAGGAGGTGGAGTCCGAGTCCGCCGAGCTGGAGGAACTGCGCGCGCTGGAGGGCGCGACGCTGGACCCGGAGGCGAAGCCGAACGCGGAGATGATGCAGTCGCTGCGGCGGCTGGGCCTGACCAACCCGTTGCGGCTGCGAATGTTGGACGCGCTGGAGGAGCCCACCTTCCGCGAGGACGACACGGCTCCGCCGCTGGCGCGCATCACGGACCTGGCGAGCTTCGACATTTCGCAGGTGAAGGACCGCTACGACATCCCGGTGGACATGCAGCCGCTGGTGGCCGAGTACATCCAGTTCTTCCAGGGCCCCGGCCGCAAGTGGTTCCGCAAGTGGATGGCGCGCTCCACGCGCTACCTGCCGGTGATGCAGCCCATCCTGGAGGCGAAGGGCCTGCCCCGGGACACGGTGTACCTGGCGATGATCGAGAGCGGCTTCTCCGCGAACGCGTACTCGTGGGCGCACGCGGCGGGGCCGTGGCAGTTCATCTCCAGCACGGGCAAGCAGTACGGCCTCAAGCAGGACTTCTGGGTGGACGAGCGGCGCGACCCCATCAAGGCCACGCAGGCGGCGGCGGCGTACCTGAAGGACCTCTACGGCGAGCTGGGCCACTGGTACCTGGCGTGGGCGGGCTACAACACGGGCTCGTACCGGGTGCGCAAGATGGTGGAGCGCTACGGGACGAACGACTTCTGGGTGTTGGCGGAGGAGCGCGGGCTGGCGAAGGAGACGAAGCACTACGTGCCCAAGCTCATCGCCGCGGCGCTGGTGGCGAAGAACCCCACCGCGTTCGGCTTCTCCGAGGAGGAGTTCCAGTACGAGTCCACGCTGGAATACGACGAGGTGAAGCTCACGGACGCGACGGACCTGGACGTGGTGGCGCGCGCGGCCGGGGTGAGCGTGGCGGACGTGCAGGAGCTGAACCCGGAGCTGCGGCGCTGGTGCACGCCCCCGGCGACGGCCTCGAAGCCCTACGTGCTGAAGCTGCCGCGCGGCACCACGACGCGCTTCGCGGAGAACCTGGCGAAGCTGTCGCCGGCGGACCGGCTGACGTTCCGGGTGCACACGGTGAAGAAGGGCGACACGCTGTCGCAGATCGCCCAGAAGTACGGCACGGCGCCGGAGGCCATCCTCCAGATGAACCGGCTGAAGAGCGCGCGGGTGCTGAAGGTGCGCGCGGAGCTGGTGATTCCGGTGCCGGCGAACGGCCGGGGTGGCAGCGGCGACGCGGGCGTCGGCGGCGCGCTGGCGTCGAAGGTGGCGCAGGCGCGGCGCAGCGGCGTGGTGGCGACGCGGCCGGAGGACGAGATCCCGGCGGGCACGCCCCGCGGCCCCGTGGCGGCGGGCCCGGTGAAGACGGAGAAGGTGGATGGCAAGACGCGCATCACCTACGGCGTGCAGGAGGGCGACAGCCTGTGGCTCATCGCCAACCGCTTCCAGGTGTCGGTGGACGACCTGAAGAAGTGGAACAACCTGCCCCGCCGCAACCGCACGCTGTCGGTGGGCACGCTGCTCGCCGTGTGGCCGCCGGACTCCAAGGGCGCGGCGCCGGCGAAGGTGGAGGAGCGCGGCGGCACCATCGTGGTGGCCAACGCCGTCGCGGGCCAGGCGCCCGTGGGCCCCAAGGGCAAGGTGCACACGCTGGCCGAGGGCGAGACGCTCTGGTCGGTGTCGCAGCGCTACAACGTGTCCGTCGAGGACATCATGAAGTGGAACCACATCAAGGACCACCGCACGGTCCCCACCGGCAAGCTGCTGTCGTTGAGCGCGCCGTAGCGGCCGGAGGGCATGGCGCGACGGCCGGGACCTTGCAGTCCCCGGCGCCATGCTCGCATCCGCACTGGACCGGCAGTCACCGCCGCTTCCCCCTGAAACGCCCGACACGCGCGAGCCCGCGCCTGTCCTGTCCGTCCTGCCCCGTGGAGTCGAACGTCCGGGGGACGGGATGGTGTCCGGAGCCAACTCGCTGACGCGCTTCAGCGGGCCCGCGCCGCTCGCGCGGGCGGTCCGCCCGTCACCGGGCTTGGATGGCCAGTCCAGCGGCCCATCCGCCGCGCCCGCTCCCGACAGCCTGTCCTCCTTCGAGCAGCGCGCAGGCGGCGTCGTGGCAGGCACGGCGGCGTCCATCGGGGCGCGCAGCCCGGTGCCGCAGGTGGCCGAGGCGCCTCGGGTGGCGGGCGGGAACGAGGTCGTCTCGACGGCTCCAGGTGCGTCCACGCGGCCTGTGAGCACGCAGGGGGCCGCGGGCATGCCGGTGGCTGCCGGCCTGCTCACTCGCCCCCTGGAGCATCCGCGCTTCGCCGGCTCGCCGCAGCTCGCGGACGTGGCGTCCGGCGCGGCGGTGCTGGGCGCGGGGGCGAAGGGGGATGGGCTTCGCGCGGTGCAGGGCGCGCTCCTGGACATGGGGTTCGCGCTGTACGGCGGCGCGGACGGCCGCTACGGCCCGGACACGGCCCGCGCGCTCCGCGACTTCCAGGTGCATGCGGGCCTGCGCTCCAGCGGCGTGCTCGACGCCGCGACGCTGCGGGCCCTGGAGGCGCTCGCCCCCGCGCCGGGCTCCCGGGGACAGTCGCGCGCCCTGCCCTCTCCCTTCTACGCGGGCCAGCCGGTGCGCGTGGTCATCGCGCTGCGCGAGCACCGCACCTTCCTCTTCGACCCGGCGGGACAGCTCGTGGACATCTTCCCCAACGCGGTGGGCACCGCCGCCACGCCCACGCATTCGGGCCTCAAGGTCGTTCGGGCGAAGCTGGATCAGGTGGCCACCGAGGACGCGGGCGCGCGGCTGTGGAACGACCGGCACGTGTTCGGCGCGCGGCTCCTGGACCTGTCCTGGGTGGATGGCCGCCGCAGCGGCGAGGAGCTGCACGGCACCAGCGCCCCCGCCCTGCTCGGGGGCGACGTGTCCCACGGCTGCATCCGCCACGCGAACGAGGCCATCCTCGTGCTGCATGACGCGCTCGCCGTGGGCGACCGCATCGCGGTGGTGGAGACGCTCCAGGACCCGCACCTGGGCGTCCCCGTCACCGCGGGCGCGTAGCGGCCCGCCGCTCGCCGGCTACTGCTCCTCGAGGAGCATCTTCAGCTCCCGCACGCGCTTGCTGATGTAGTCGCGGTCCAGCTTGCGGAAGTTCTCCGGCAGGAGCGCCCGGCTGGTGCACTCCTGCACCGCCACCAGGTTCTGCATCTCGATCTCCAGCGGGTAGCTGGGCGGCACGAAGTCCGCCAGCACCGCGGACAGGTCGTCCTTCGTCACCTGGTCGCGCCCCTCCGCCAGCGCGCGGAACTTCGAGCGCACCATCACCGCCTCGATGTCCGCGCCGCTGAAGGCGCGCACGCCGCCGGGGATGAGCGCGGCGAAGGACTCCACGCCCTCCACCGACACGCCCGTCTTCTTGCTCATCGCCTGGAACAGCTCGTTCCGCTCCTCGTCCGTCTGCGGATAGAAGAGCGCGAGGTGCTCCTCCGCGCGGCCCTGGCGCTTCAGGTCGATGGGCAGCAGGTCCGGCCGCGCCGTCAGCAGGAACCAGACGATCTTCCCGCGGTACTGCGTGTTGCCCATGAAGGACGCGATGGAGCCGAAGATGCGGCTGCTCGTGCCCGAGTCCCCGCCGGAGTCGCGGTTGCCGAGGAAGGTGTCCGCCTCGTCCACCATCACCGCCACCGGCCACAGGGCCTTCAGCAGGTTGAAGATCTTCTCCAGGTTGGACTCCGTCACGCCCTGCCACTGGCTGCGGAAGTTCAGGAACTTCACCACCGGGATGCCAATCTCGCCAGCGAAGCAGCTCACCATGAACGTCTTGCCCGTGCCCACCGGCCCGCTCACCAGGTAGCCCATGGGCATGACCTCGATGCGGCCCTTCTTCAGCGCGGACGCCGCCTGCCGCAGCATCTGCTTGGCGGGCGCGTGCCCCGCCACCGCGTCCAGCGTGTGCGCGGGCTCGATGAACTCCAGGAGGCCGTGGCACTCCGCCTGGATGAGCTCCTTCTTCTTCTCCTTGAGCAGCTCCGGGGTGATGCGCACCTGGCGCTCCAGCGCCTCCGTGAGCACGCGGTCCAGGTTGATGCGCGACAGGCCCGCCGTCATCTTCGCCAGGCCCGCCAGCGGCACCTCCGACACCGACTGGAGCTTCTTGCCCTCCAGCTTGGAGCGCACGTACTCCAGGCGCTCCTCCTCCGTGGGCAGCGGCAGCTCGATGGGCGCCACGTACGGGTTGCGGCTGATGCGCGGCGACACGTCCGCCAGGTTCTCCGCCAGCAGCACCACCGATACGTCGCCCGCCAGGAACTGCGGGTCGTGCGCCCACTTGTCCAGCGTGGCCACCACGAAGCGGTCCTCCGCGGACAGGTGGCTCATCTCCCCGCCGGGCACCAGCGTCTCCGCGAAGTCGATGATGAGCGCCAGCGAGCGGCCCTCGCTCAGGCGCATGCGCAGGAAGTTCTCCAGGATTTGCAGCGCCCGGCCCGGGTCGCGCGGCAGGACCTTGGAGAAGTCCGTGCCGTACATGGCGTCGTAGCCGGTCATGGCCCGCGCCAGGTCCTTCTGCGTCTCCGGCGTCGCGGAGCGGATGCCGGATGAGCGGTCGTAGAACAGGACGTGGTCGCGCCCGCCGAACAGCTCCTCGGACAGGAACGTCTTGAGCGTCCCGAAGCCGCGCCCGCCGTCCTCCAGCTGAAGGGGCTGCAGGTCCCTCACGGCCCCGTACAGCAGGAAGGTGCTGACCGTCTTCGTGTAGTACTTGCGCGCCAGCTGCTGCGCCCACCGGGGCAGATCCGCCAGCGGATCCGCCTTGTTCACCTTACGCACCTTCGTCACGGACATCCCTCCGGCGCCGCTCCCCCCCAGGGACATCCGGGGGGAGGACCCCCAGGCCTACCTTAAGTGTCGGGACCGCGGTGCCGCTAATCGCGGCAGCGCGCCTGCTTCTTCAGGGTCGCTTCCACCTTGACCGGGGAACCCGCCGGGGACGGCGCGCCGATGGAGACGTCCTCGTCGACGTAGCATTTCGCCTTCAGCGTGAGTTCCCGCGTGCCCCACGGCACCCGGAGGGTGGCCGGGGTAGATGCGCCCAGGTCCTTGCCGCCCTGGAAGATGGACGCGCCCTCGGGCGTGGACTCGATTCGCACCTCCACGGGCGCGCGCTCCAGCGTCGCCACCACATCCAGGCCGTTGCTGTTCACCGTCATCTTCTTGACGAACGGCACATAGCCCGGGGCGGTCACCTCCACGAGCGGGGTGTCGCTGTTGAGCGAGAAGTCGCGCAGCACCGCCTCGCGGACGCCCTGCTTGCGGGCGAGCTGGTTGTCGATCTTCACCTCGGCGTCATCCGGCTGCGTCTTGAAGATCACGAGCACCGAGCGCGCCTGCTGCCTGAGCGTCACCGGCACCTGCGTGGCGTTGGCGCCCTCGGACACCATCACGGACTTGTTGAAGGCCTCGTAGCCGTCCGCGGTCACCACCACCAGCACGTTGCCCACGGCCATCGGCTTGAGCATGAAGCCGTTGGCGGGGAACTTCTCCGGAGGCCCCGCGTTGATGGACACCATCGCGCTGTCCTTCGCCTCCTGCGTCTTGAGCTCCACCATCACGTAGCCCTGCGCGGGCTTGCCCGGGGAGAAGACGAAGGCCACGCCCACCAGCAGGAACAGCGACGCCAGGCCCACGGCGCCGTAGAGCAGGCGCTTGTCGATGCCCTTGAGGCTCATGCCCCGGGGCGCCGCCTCCTCCTCGTGCGCGCGCTTCGGGCGGGCCTCGCGGGGCTCCTTCACGGCCGGGGGCGGACGCGAGTTCCCGCTGTTCAGCACGGGGGGCGCGGTCGGACGCGGCGGGGGCGGCAGGGGCTCCGGCGGCGAGTCCGGCCGGGCGATGCGCGGCAGCTGGCTGTCGTTGCCCCGGTTGGGTGTCTGGCGGGGCGCGGGCGCGGGCAGGTCCGTGGCCGCGATCGTGGGGATGTTGGTCAGCGACGGGCGCGGCGGCGCGGCGGTCAGCACCGGGGCGCTCTGCGCCAGGCGCGGCGGGCCCGGGGGCGGCAGCGACGAGGGCGGCGGGACGACCGCGGTGCGGCCCGACACGTCCTCCCCCTCCTCGTCTGGAGGCGGGGCCTCCTGGGTCTCCAGCGGCGTGACGGCGCGGCCAATGGCGGCGCCCGGCTGGGTGGTGGGCTCCGGCGCGTCGTTGAAGACGGCGTCGCGCTCGACCATCTGCGTCGCCAGCTCCTCGTCCTCCTGGGGCGAGGGCGCGGCGGGCGCGGCGGTCAGCTTGGGCAGCGCGGCGAGCGTGGGCGAGCGGCGCGCCCCCTGCGCGTTGGCGCCGGAGCTGGACGCGCGCGGCGGCGGCGCGGAGACGGGCTCCACGGCGGGCGCGGAGGGCGCCACCGCCGGGATGTTGGTCATGCTCTGCGTGGGCACCGGGGACGGGCCGCTGAAGCCCGCCTCGATGGCCGCCAGCATGCCCTCCGGCGCGCGGATGTCCGCGTACTCGGCCAGGCGCTGCTTCTCGCGCTCGACCTCCTCCGCGAACGTGGACTTCATGTACTGCATGAGGTCCTTGCGGCCGAAGATGGAGTCGTTCGTCAGCAGGAAGCGCTGCAGGTCGTCGCCCAGCTCGCTGGCGTACTGGTAGCGCTCCTCCACGTCCTTCGCGAGCGACTTGAGGACGATGCGCTCCAGCGCCTCCGGGATGCGCCGGTTGTACGTGGACGGCGACGGCACCTCCGCCTTGCGCACCTTCTCCAGCACGCTGAAGTCGCTGTCGCCCACGAAGAGGCGCTCGCCGGTGAGCATCTCGTAGAGGCACACGCCGATGGCGAACACGTCCGAGCGGCGGTCCAGCGGCAGGCCGCGGATCTGCTCCGGGCTCATGTAGCCGAACTTGCCCTTGAGGATGCCGGCCTGCGTCTTGGTGGCCTTGCCGGCCGCCTTCGCGATGCCGAAGTCGATGACCTTGACCTCGCCCTCGAAGGACACGAGCACGTTCTGCGGCGAGATGTCGCGGTGGACGATGTTGAGGTCGCGCCCCATCCCGTCCTTCTTGCGGTGGGCGTAGTCCAGGCCCTCGCACATCTTCGCCACGCAGAAGGCGACCAGCGGCACCGGCGCGGGCTCCCCCTTCTTCCGACAGCGGTCGAAGATGGCCCGCATGTCCTTGCCGGGGATGTACTCCATCGAGATGAAGTAGCTGCTGGCGATCTGCCCCAGCTCGTAGATCTGCGCGATGTTGGCGTGGGTCAGCTGGACGCTGATCTTCGCCTCATCGATGAACATCGAGATGAATTCTTCATCCTCGGCGATGTTCGGCAGGATGCGCTTGATGGCCACGAGCCGCTCGAAGCCGCTGGCGCCGAACTGCTTGCCGCGCCAGACCTCCGCCATGCCGCCGATGTTGACGCGGTCCAGGAGGAGATACTTCCCGAACGGGATGGGTTGCCGCTTCGGTTGAGAGGTCGTCACTGTGAGTGGGGGTCGAGTCCTTGCAGGGAGCCTATCGATCGCGACTCCAAAGGGTCAACCGCGCGCGCGGACCTATTTCCGCCCGCTTGCCCGGCAGGCGGCCCCTGCTCCGCGTGATTCAGGGCGACGGAGCCGAAGCCGCGCCCCCGTCCACCACGGGGATCTCCAGCTCGATGCCCGGCACGCCCTCGTGCTCCTCGGGCTCCGCGGGCTCCTGGACGCGCACCGTGGCGACGCGCGGCTCGCCCCGGCGGGAGACCACGGCGGGCGCACCAAAGCGCACCTCGGCGGGCAGCCCCACCAGCGTCACCCAGGCCTGCTTGCCGTCCCGCGCCACGCAGTAGAGCAGCGTGCCCGGCCGGGTGCCGGGGGCGTCACGGGCCGGGCCCTCGCACTCCGTGCGAACCTGGAGCGCATAGGCCGGCACCGGGGCGCCGCGCTCCAGGTAGGGGGGCGCGCCCAGCGCGTCCACCAGCGGCTGGAGCGCCTGCGCCCGGGAGGGCACGGCCTCCACCGTGGACAGCTTCTGCGCCTCGGCCTGGAAGCGCTGCAGGGCCACGGCGGCCAGCTCCGGCGAGTCCAGGGGCGTCCGGCCCTCCGCGAGCACCAGGTCCACGAAGAGCGCCACCACGAGCAGGATGGGCAGGAGCCGGTAGCCCTTGAAGCCCTCCGGCTTCTTGCGAAGGAGCCCGGCGAGGAACACGGCCAGCCCCACCCCCGCGAGCCCCAGCACAACACTGGCGCGCGCGGCGGACGGCGGCGCCAGGAGCGCGGAGACCTCCGCGGTCCGGGCCCGCAGGGCGTCCGACAGGTCCCCCCCGTAGATCCACCCGAGCGCGCCCAGGCACAGCACGTTGGTCACGAGCGTCTTGCGCGAGAGGCCGTTCATCCCGCGAGCGTCCTTGCCGGATCCGTGGCGGCGGCGCGGCGGCTGGGGAAGTAGGCCCCGGCGAGCGCGGCGAAGAGGCCCAGCAGCACGCCGCCCAGGATCACGGCGACCGGGAACGAGAAGAAGCTCTCCGGCTTGAAGGGGAAGTTGGGCAGGTAGCCCGCGGCGAGCCGGTCCACCGCGAAGGCCAGCACCCGCGCCGCCGCCGTGCCCGCCGCGCCGCCCAGCACGCCCACCACGCCGGCCTCCGCCAGCACGATGGCGCGCACGTCCGCGCGCGAGGCGCCCACCGCCTGCATCACGCCAATCTCCCGGGCCCGCGCGCGCACGGAGGAGGACATCGCGTGGGCGATGTTCACCGCGGCGAGCACGCAGATGAGGATGGAGAGCAGCGCCAGCGCGGACGTGGTGAGCGCCACCGCCGCGCCCGCGTTCTCCGCCAGCCGGCGCTCCTGATCATCGATCTCGAAGCCCATCCCCCTCACCGCCTCCACCAGCTCCGGGACGCGCGAGGGGTCCGCCGCCACCAGCGTGACGCCGGTGTAGCTGTCCGCGTCCGCGCCGGAGGCGCGGTTGATGCGCACCGCCGTGTCCAGCGGGAGGGTGATGCCCGCGAACATGGCCCGGTCGGACGCGCCCACCACCTGCGCCTGCTGCGTGGTGCTGGGCCCGCCGGACGTGGCCGCCACGTAGGAGCGGTTGAACTCCACCGGGAAGCCGAACCCGATGAGCATCTCCGCGGACAGCTGCGGCAGCTTGCGCGCGGGCGCGAACGTCTTGTTGTAGAGCTCCAGCAGGCGCGTGGAGATGAGCGCGGGGATGGCCTTGCCCTCTCCCGGGTCCTTGAAGTCCTTCGCCTCCGGCAGCCCGATGTCCTTCTGGACGAGGCCGGGGTCCACGCCCACCGCGAGCACCTCCATGCCCATGCGCAGGCGCGAGCCGAAGAAGGTGCCGTCGTAGCGCGTCACCGCCGGCACGCGGACGTTCATCTTCCGGTACGTCGTCTCCACGCCGGGCAGCGCGGCCAGGCGCTCCACCGCGGCCGCGTCCAGCTTGCCGCCGCCCAGGAGGCCCAGCGACACCGCCGGGGGCACCACGTCCACCAGCTTCGAGTCCGTGGGGAAGATGCGCTCGCGGATGACGCGCCCCACGCCCAGCCCCAGGCCCACGAAGAACACCAGCGCGCCCACGCCCATGGCCACGCCGAAGGCGGAGAAGAACGCGCCCCGGCGCTCGCGCGCCAGGGACAACCTCACCAGTCGCGACAACGCGTCGAACCTCACGGGGCACCTCGCGACGCCAGGGAGGGGGACGCGGGGGACTCCTCCACCAGCCGCGCGTCCTTGAGCCGCAGCACCCGCCGCGCCACCGCGCTCATGCGCTCCTCGTGGGTGACGGTCAGCACCGTGAGCCCTTCCTTGTGCAGCTCCTGGAAGAGCTGGATGACGCCCGCGCCCGTGGCCGCGTCCAGGTTGCCGGTGGGCTCGTCGCAGAGCAGCAGCTTCGGGCCGCCGAAGAGGGCCCGGGCGATGGCCACGCGCTGGCGCTCGCCGCCGGACAGCCGCACCGGCGCGCGGTCCTGCTTGGCGCCCAGGCCCACGCGCTCCAGCAGCTGGCTCGCGCGCTTGCGCCCGTCCGACGTGGCCGGGCCGAAGTGCGACGGCAGGAGCACGTTCTCCAGCGCGGACAGGTTGGGGATGAGGTGGAAGGACTGGAAGACGAAGCCCACGTGCGTGTTGCGAAAGCGCGCCAGCGCCTTGTCGCCCAGGCCGGTGAGCTTCACGCCGCCCACCTCCACCTGTCCCTGGTAGTGCACGTCCAGGCCGCCCAGCAGGTGCAGCAGCGTGGACTTGCCGCTGCCGGACGCGCCCACCACCGCGACGAAGTCCCCGGCCTCCACGTCCAGGGAGACGCCGTCGAGGACGCGCACGCGCGAGCCCTCGCCGTCCTCGTACTCCTTCACGACATCGCGAGCGTGGATCAAGGCGTGGCCGGGGCGGTCGTGGTGGTGGCGGGAGCGGGCGTCAGCCGCAGGGAGACCTCCGCCTGGAGCGCCTTGTCCTTGCGCGACAGGGCGAGCGTGACGGCGCGCAGGTCGTCCGTCGCGTCCAGCCAGCGCACCGTGGTGGCCTTGATGGCGAAGCCGCCGATGCCCCACGCGGCGGACGGCAGCGCCTTCACCGCGTCCGACAGCCGGCGCAGGTCCAGGAGCACCACCAGCGCGGCGTCCCTGCCCACCGCCTTCAGGTCCTCGGACACGGGGCCCGCGCCCGCCGGCCGCGCGAGCGAGGCCAGGGTGGACTCCAGGCGCGCCCTGGGCGCCGCGAGCACCAGCTTGCCATCCCTGGACAGCGCGAAGTGCGCGCCCTCCCCCGCGCGGTAGGACGTGAGGTAGGCCCTCTGGCCGTTCAGGTCCGCGGGCTCCACCTTCGCGCCGAAGCCGCCCGCGAAGCCGGGCACCTTGTCCAGCGTGGCCTGCCCCTTCGCCACGTCCTTCACCTCCGCGAGCGCCACCAGGTTGACGAAGCGGAAGGGGTTGGTGCGCCGCAGGTCCAGGTCCGGCATGCCCGAGGACAGGTTGACGTTGGGGGACAGCGACAGCGCGAGCACCTGGCCCGGCTTGAGGTTGTCCAGCACCTCCGTCTTCACGTTGAAGCCCGCCTCCTGCACCGCGCGCGTCACCTGCGCGCCGGCGAGGTACGGCCACACGCCGTCCAACTGCGCGGGGTCGCCCCGGAAGCGCGCCACGAGGAAGCTGTCCTGCGGCAGCCAGCCCGCGAGCGCCTCACCGCCCCTGGGCTCCAGCGCCGCGAGCGACGCCTGCGTGTCCGGCCACGGCGCGTCCGCGCGCAGCGTCACCGCGCGCTCCTCGATGTGGCCCGTGAGGGTGATGCCCTGCACGCTGCCCGCGGGCACGAGGCCCATGCCGCCCGGCAGCCACACGTGGAAGTCCCGGTCGCCGGAGAGCCGCTTGAGGGACGCCTCCAGCACCGGCTCCTTCGCCAGCGACTGCTCCTCCGGCAGCGCCGCCAGCTCCGACAGGCGGGACACGGCCGCGCCCGCGGACAGGAGCACCAGGTCGTGCTCGAGGAAGAGCATGCCCAGCTGGGGCGTCGCGGAGCCCGGGCGGTGGAAGGTGACGAGCCGTCCGGCGTCCCCCTTCGCGTCCTTCTCCTCCGAGGCGCCCAGGCGCGTGCGGGCGAAGGTGGCGAAGGTCGCCTTCAGCTTGTCCGCGTCCTTCACGCCCAGGACGGACACCGCCTGCGTGCCGCCGAGGAAGGCCGCGCCCGCGCCGCGCTTCGGGTCGATGCCCGCGTCCTCCAGCGCCTTCCTGCTGCGCAGGTCCACGCCCACCTGCCGCATCACCGCGGACACGTAGCGCTCCGCGGAGGGGAAGTTCTGGAGCTGCGCGACGAACGAGGCCACCTTGAGGTTCTGGAAGCGCGCGAGCTTCTCGCCCAGCGTGCCCAGGTCGTCGATGACGACGGCCGCCTGCGCGCTGCGCGGCAGGTAGCGCGACACGCCCCGGGGCGAATCCGCGGGCCCCGCCGCCTCCTTCCCGCAGCGCGAGCAGCCGGCGAACACGACCAAGAGCAGGAGCAACGGGAGGAACCCAACTCGGCGGAGCATGGGCGTCAGGACAGGATGCCTGCGGCGGAGAGTCAATCTATTCGTGCGCGGTCCCCGCCCCCCGCCACGGCGGCAAGGTGCCACGGTGAACAGGTGCCCGCCGTCCGGGCCCGCGCCTGCTCTACCGCACCCGGGTGCCGCCGTGCGGCAGGGGCGCGGAGATCTCCTCGCTGAAGTCGAGGAAGCGCTCCATCTGGCGCACCGTCTCGTCCGTGGCCTCCGTCTCCGCGGACAGCACGTCCAGCTGCCGGTTGACGCTCTCCGGGTCGCGGATGGCGATGGACTGCTCGTGCGTCAGCCGCAGCAGGTCCTCGATGCCGGCCAGCTGGTGGCTCACCACCTCGCGGCTCTCGCCCGCCTGCTCGAAGCGCATCAGGCGCTTGCGCAGGATCTCCACGCGCTTGCCCTTCACGTCCTTGAGGCGGGGGTTGGCCTCCTCGGCGACCTCCGCCTCCAGCGCCGCCACCTCGGCGGCGAGGTGCTCCCGGTCGGACCCGTTGAGGTAGGTGCGGTACTGGTTGAGCGCGGAGATGAGCCGCAGGAAGGACGTGAGCAGCGCGTCCAGCTTGGGCTCGCTGTCCGCCACCAGCACGCGCCCGCCGGGCAGCTTGCGGTAGTTGGCCAGGATCTTCTCCTTCAGCCCCACCAGCTGCTGGTAGTGGTCTCGCTGCGAGGGCGCCAGGTCCGCGAGCAGCGCGTCCACCGCCGCGCGCGCGGCCTCCGGGTTGTCCGGCTGCTGCGCCCGCACGGCGCGCTGGAAGCGCTTCATGGACGACAGGACGGCCAGGTAGACGCCCTCCACGCCCAGCGCCACCATCATGGGCAGCGGCTCCTGCGTCACGGCGCTGGACATGGCCGCCGTCGTCAGCCCCACCAGGTTGGCCGGCAGGAGGAACGCGGCCTTGATGTAGTTCGGTGTCTTCGCCACGTCCGACTCCCCTTCCCTCTTCCGGCCCGCTGTCAGGGCCCCCGCGCCTCGGAGACGTACTTCAGCGCGCCCAGGTCCCGCGTGTCCTCCGCGGGCGGGGGCGCCGTCCCCCGGTTGAGCTTCTGGAAGAGCGCCGCGGCGCTCTGGAAGAGCTCGTCATAGGTAACCGGCGCCTCGCCGGAAAGTCCGAAGAAGGCCCGATTGTCCGCCAGTGTCGCGGGCGGAGCGCTGCGGATGGCCTCCGTGGGGTCGCCCAGGTAGGGCGCCACCTCGCCCAGCAGCCGCGCGCCGGTCGCCGGCGCCTTGAGCACGCCCTGCCCCGCGTCCAGGAGCCCCCGCAGCACCCGCCGCACCGCGTCCGGGTAGCGCGCCGCGAAGTCGCCCCGGGCCACCAGCACCGTGGCCAGCAGGTGCGGGGCGTCCGCCGTGGTGGCCAGCACCTTGCCCCCCCGGTCGCGCGCCGCCAGCTCCACGTCGCCCCACAGCCCCACCACCACGTCCGCCCGCCCCTCCCGCAGGGCCCGGCCGGCGTCCAGCGTGGAGGGCAGGTCCACCCAGCGCACGTCCGACGTGCGCAGCCCCGCCCGCGCCAGCACCCACAGGGCGAAGTAGTGCGACGAGCCGCCCGGATACACGCCCACCCGCTTGCCGCGCAGGCTGGCCAGGTCCGGCACGCCCACCGCCGCCATGGCCTCCTGGCCCCGGCTGCGCCCCACGAGCAGCACCGTGCGCGGCGCCGCGTCCCTCAGCGTGGGCGCCCAGGACGCCAGCCGGTCCACCGACAGGGCCGCCATGTCCACGCCGCCGTTCTCCGCGCCCACGGACAGGGCCTGCTTCAGCTCCTCCTCGCGCGCGAAGAGCACCGCGCGGGCGTCCAGCGCGTAGGCCGTCTTGAGCAGGCCCTGCGCGGCGCCGGGGGGCGTGGTGGGGTTGTCCAGGGTGGTGGCGCCGCCGGTGGCGACGAGCAGCGCGGACGCGGAGCCGCGCGGGGTGAAGCCGATGAGCACGGG
This sequence comes from Corallococcus sp. RDP092CA, assembly GCF_041903675.1. Taxonomy (NCBI): domain Bacteria; kingdom Pseudomonadati; phylum Myxococcota; class Myxococcia; order Myxococcales; family Myxococcaceae; genus Corallococcus; species Corallococcus sp. RDP092CA. The sequence continues at coordinate 28,875 of NZ_JAYESI010000041.1, forward strand.
CCGCAGCGGCACCGACGCCACGTCCGCCACCGGGGCCGCGACGCCCGCCGGGAAGTCGCCCGGGGACAGCCGCACCGCCTCACGGGTGGAGGGAAAGAAGCGCGCCTGCAAGCGGTCGAGGTAGCCCGCCCGGGAGGCGAAGACGTACCCCGCGCCCAGGGCACAGAGCGCGAGGAAGAGAAAGAGGCCGGGTCCGCGGTGCAGCTTCATCCGTGTGCGCCGGCCCCTTTCATGAGGGGAGACCTACTTGATCTCCACCTTCTTGCCGATGGTCTTTTCCGGACCCGCCCCCACGTCCGACACCGGCGCGGGGCTGTCCAGCAGGCCCATCTCCATCTTCATCTGTTTGACCAGCTCGTTGGCCTGGAGCTTCTCGGCCTCTTCCTCGATGAGCGCGCCCTGGTGGTCCACCGTGTCCAGCGCCATCTGCATGCGCGCCTCGTTGATGGCCGTCTTCTCCTGCACCTTGCGCAGCATCTCGTCGTGCGTGGAGTCCACGCCCGCCACGGTGAAGGACTCCATCGTGTCGGCGACCTTCGCCTGCCACTTGGCGCGGCGCGCGTCCCGGATGGCGTTCATCGCCTCGTGGGTCTTCTTGTCCTTCTCGCGCATGAACGCCTTCTTGACGTTCAGCGCCTTCTCATAGGCCTGCTTGGCGAGCTCCAGTTGCTGCTCGTTGCGGGCGAGGGCCTCCTTCTCCGCCTGCAGCTTGGTCGCGTAGGTGCCGGCCAGGTCGTCGCGGCCCGCCTGGATGGCGGCCTTCACCTTGGCCGTCAGCTCCCGCACGTCCTGCTGGTACTTCTGGTTCTCCTTCTCCAGGAGCGTCACATTCGCCCGGACCATGGCGATGGACTCGTTCATCTTGGGGACCTGATCATTCAGGTCGCGGATGTTCTGCTCGAGGATCAGCTCCGGGTCCTCGATGGAGGAGACGAAGAAGCCCGCGAAGCTCCGCATCGCTCTCTTGAATCGCTGCCACATGTCGGCTCTCACCTCCGCCTGTGCGTAATGCCAGCCACCTTACACGAACTCCGACGCCCACAAGCATCCGGCCGCGAGGCGCGTGTCATCGTGACTACGCCCGCCCGGAACGGCTGATTGCCCCCGGAGGTCCGCCCGCCCGCCCGCCAGTCCGGCCGGGTCCGGGGCCCCCGGGCGGCCCCCGTTCGCCGCTCCCGGCCCCTTTAGGCGTCCGCCCGGGGTCGCGAAAGACGCTGTGGCCATGAACTTGCCGGGGGGAGAGGAAGCGGGGAAAACCAGAGCGTCGCATGGACCCGACCCCTCCCGTTGCCTTTGAAGACGAGCTCGCGCGGGTGGTGGCCGCCCAGCGCCGGCGCGTCCTGGGCGCGGGGGCGGCGGTGCGGCTGGTAGGCACGGTCGTGTTCTTCGCCATCGGCCTGGGGCTGTGGCTGACGGGCGCCCGGGACTGGGCCCACTACCCGCCGCTCCTGCTCTGCTACGGCGGCGTGGTGGCGCTGCTGTTCGCGCTGCGCTCCAAGCCGGTGACGAAGCAGCTGGGCGTGGTGCAGTCCCTGGTCGACGTGGGGCTGGTGTTCGGCCTCCAGCAGTGGGCCCTGCCCATGTCGCCCTTCCCCGCCGGGGTGGCGGGCTTCAGCCTCGGGCTGTTCGCGCTGGTGGTCGCGCTCTCCGGCCTGGAGCTGATGCCGTGGCTCGTCTACGGCACCGCGGGCCTGGCGTCGCTGGCCCAGGCGGTCCTCATGGCCCAGGCGGGCGTGGGCCCGGGCGCCATGGCCGTGGCGGCGGTGACGCTGGTGCTGGTGGCGGCGGTGAGCCACTACGGCACGGGGCGGCTGCGGCAGCTGGCCATGGACCTGTCGCACGCGGAGGTCTCGCGGCAGCTGGGGGCCCGCCGCACCACCGAGGTGGAGGACGCCCACCGCACCATCGAGCGCATGCTGTCCGAGGCCCACGCGCGCAACGCCCAGCTGGAGGCGCTCCAGGCCCACCAGGAGCAGCTGATGCAGTTCCTGGTGCATGACCTGCGCTCGCCGCTGTCCGCCGTGACGCTGTCGCTGTCCTGGATGGAGCAGGAGCTGCCCATCGGGACGCCCATGGTGGAGTCCGTGCGCACGGGCCTGGCCGTCACCGCGCGCCTGGACCGGATGATCTCCGACCTGCTGGACGTGCCCCGCCTGGAGCAGGGCCGGCTGTCCCCGCGCAAGCAGCCCTTCCCGGTGGCGCCCCTCTTCGACGAGGTGCGCCGCTCGCTGGACGGCGCGGCCCGGCTGCGGAAGATCCGGCTGGAGCTGTCCTGCCCGCCGGGCTACCAGCTGGTGGGCGACGCGGGCCTGCTCATCCGCGTGGTGGAGAACCTGGCCACCAACGCGCTCCGCTACGCCCCGTCCGGCGGGCGCGTGCGCCTGGAGGCCGGCGAGACGGCGGGCGAGCAGTGGCTGGCCGTGCGCAACGACGGCATCACCATCCCGCCGGAGGCGCGCGAGACCCTCTTCGACAAGTACGTGCAGGGCCACCGCGAGAAGGAGGGCCGCCGGGGCTACGGCCTGGGGCTGTACTTCTCCCGGCTGGCGGCGGAGGCCCACGGCGGCAGGCTGGGCGTGGAGGACGCGGAGGGCTGGGCCACGTCCTTCGTGCTGCGCCTGCCGCGCGCGCAGCCGGCCACGTCGCCGGCCCCGGACTCGCCGGCCGCGCAGCGCCGCTAGGAGGCCTGGAGCTTCGCGCGCGCGAAGAGCTTCGCGGCCTGCGTGCGGGCGTTGGCCAGCACCGCGTTCGCGTCCAGCGTGGTCAGCTCGCCCTCGCGCAGCACCAGCTTGCCGTCGATGAGCACGTGCGACACGTCCGTGGAGCGCGCCGAGTACACCAGCGGGCCCGTGACGTCCTCGGGCAGCGGGCAGAAGTGGAGGCCGCGCGTGTCCACCACGGTGAGGTCCGCGCGCTTGCCGACCTCCACGGAGCCCACCTCGTCCTCCAGGCCCAGGGCGCGCGCGCCGTGCAGCGTGGCCATCTCCAGGACGTGCATGGGCGTCATCGCCACCGGGCCCACGCGCGGGTTGTGCAGCACGGACGCGAGCCGCATCTCGTGGAACAGATCCAGCGTGTTGTTGCACGGGGCGCCGTCCGCCCCCAGCGCCACGGGGATGCCGTCCTTCAGCAGCTCCGGCACGCGCGCGTAGCCCGACGCGAGCTTCAGGTTGGAGCCCGGGCAGTGGCACACCACCGTGCCGGACTCGCGCAGCAGCCGCTGCTCCTCGCCCTCCACCCACACGCAGTGGGCCAGCGTGACGTGGCGGCCGGTGAGCCCCAGCCCGTCGAAGAAGGCGATGTTGTCCTGGCCCGTCACCTGGCGGACCACGTCCGTCTCCGTGCGGTTCTCACTGGCGTGCGAGTGGATGCGCACGCCCTTCTCGCGCGACAGCCGGCCCACCTCGCGCAGGAGCTCCGGCGTGCAGGACAGGGCGAAGCGCGGCGCGAAGGCATAGCGCAGGCGGTTGTCGTGGGTGCCGTGCCAGCGCTCCATCAGCGCCAGGCTCTCCGTCAGCGAGTCCGCCGTCGTCTCGCGCAGGCCGGACGGCACCTCCGCGCCGGAGTCCATCATCGCCTTGCCGCCGACGAGCCGGTAGCCGCAGTCGCGCGCGGACTCGAAGACGGCGTCGTAGTGGTGCACGGTGCCCATGTCGAGCGCCGCCGTGGAGCCGGAGCGGATGAGCTCCGCGAAGGTGAGGTCCGCGCTGGCGCGCAGGGACGCCGCGTCGTGCGCCGCCTCCATGGGCCAGATGCGCTCCCTCAGCCAGTCCAGCAGCTCCCGCTTGTCCGCGTGGCCGCGGAACAGCGTCTGGCAGGCGTGCAGGTGGCCGTGGATGAGGCCGGGCATCACCACCTGCCCGGCGAGGTCCAGGACGCGGCGGGCGCCCTTCACCTTCAGGCCGCGGCCCACCTTCGCGATGCGCCCGTCCTGCACGAGCACGTCCGCGCGCGGCAGCACCTCGCGGTCGCGGTTCATGGTGACGACGGTGGCGCCAGTGAGAAGCAGGTCCAAGGGAAGAGGTCCTAGAGGAAGGAACGGGTGAAGGCGTGGGGCAGCAACTCGCTGAGCGAATAGCGCGCCTCCTGCCCGTTGAGGGTGCGGCTTCGCACCGGAAGGTCAGGCCCGGCGAACTCCGCCATCACCTGGCGGCACATGCCGCACGGGGGACAGGGCTCCGGGGTGTCCACGACGACGGCCACGGCCACCGGCTTCTCGCGGCCCTGGGCCACGCCCGCGGCGAACGCGTTGCGCTCCGCGCAGACGGTGAGGCCATAGGTGGCGTTCTCCACGTTGCAGCCGGCCACGACGGCGCCGTCCGCGTACAGCACGGCGGCCCCCACGGGGAACTTCGAATACGGCACGTGCGCGCGCAGACGCACCCGCTGGGCTTCCTCGAACAGCCGCTCCCAGGGAATCTCCTCCGCCATGCCGCCCTCCTTCGACAAGGGCGCCGTCCGCCGGCGCCCGGCCGTCCGGGAACGCCCTAGCGGGCCCGGGACGTGTCCTTGCTCTGCTCGTCCAGGTGCCGGGCGATGGCGAGCTCCAGCTCCACCGGCAGCTCGACGAAGCGCACGCGCACCACCGGGCCCGGCATGCCGGCCCTGGGGGGCAGCACCTCGCCGCGCACCTGCACCTCCTCCTGGGACGGAGGCAGCACGAAGCGCACCTCCACGGCCTGGCCCGCGTCCAGGGCCTCCCCCACCCACCCCACTCCGCCCAGGGACAGGTCCCCCGCGCGGTCCAGGAAGGACTCCGCCCCCTCCCGCCGGACCCTCAGGCGCATGGGGACGCGGGGCGAGTCGCGCCGGTCCTCCCCCGTCCTGGTGTCCTGGTTCTCGTTCTGCTCGGACATCGCCGTCGTCTCCCTGCCGCTGCCGCGCTCGTATCCGACCCGGGTCGCGCTCCACCGCCGCCCCGGGTCCAGGCTGGCGGCATCATACGCGGGGCCGTCCGCCCCGTTGCTCCTGAAAATGCATCCCGTGGGGGCTCAGCCCCCCGTGGAGCAGAACTGCTCGTAATCGATGAGCGTCACCTCCGCTCCTGGCGCGCACACCGGGCACCCGGGGTCGCGGCGCAGCTTGAGCTCCTGGAAGCGCGTGCCCAGCGCGTCGAAGGTGACGAGCCGCCCCACGAGCGGCTCCCCCACCCCGAGCAGGAGCTTCAGGGCCTCCGTCGCCTGGAGCATCCCGATGAGCCCGGGCAGCACGCCCAGCACGCCCGCCTCCGCGCACGACGGCGCCAGCTCCGGCGGGGGCGGCGCGGGGTAGAGGCAGCGGTAGCAGGGGCCGTGGCCGGGCAGGAAGGTCGTCACCTGCCCCTCGAAGCGGAACACGGAGCCGTGGACGTTGGGCTTGCCCAGCAGCACGCACGCGTCGTTGAGCAGGTAGCGCGTGGGGAAGTTGTCCCCGCCGTCCAGCACCAGGTCGAAGTCCGCGAGGATGCGCTCCACGTTGGCGGTGGTGAGCCGCTCCTGGAAGGGCACCACCCTCACGTCCGGGTTGAGCGCCTCGATGGCGGCCTTCGCGCTCTGGACCTTGGGCTGCCCCCGGCGCTCCAGCGTGTGCAGCACCTGGCGCTGGAGGTTGCTCAGGTCCACCACGTCCGCGTCCACCACGCCCAGCGTGCCCACGCCGGCGGCGGCCAGGTACAGCGCCGCCGGAGAGCCCAGCCCGCCCGCGCCCAGGAGCAGCACCCTCGATTTGAGGAGCTTCGCCTGTCCCTCCTCCCCGACCTCCGGGAGGATGAGGTGGCGGCGGTAGCGCTCCTTCTGCTCGGCGGAGAGGACGACGGGCCTCTCCACCGGGAGGGCCGCGTCGCTCCAGCGGTTGTAGCCGCCCGCGAGCGACGACACGCGCGTGTAGCCCATCTGCCGCAGCGTGCGGGCCGCGAGCGCGGACCGGGTGCCGCCCGCGCAGTAGAGGACCAGCTCCTCGTCCCGGGCCGCCTGCTCCTCGATGCGCAGCTCCAGGTAGCCCCGGGGGATGTGCACCGCGCCCGGGAGCCGGCCGCCGGCGTACTCGTCGGCCTCGCGCACGTCGACGAGCTTCACCTTCGCGCCCGAGTCGAGCAGCTGACGGACGTGCTCGTGGGAGACCTCGCGGATCTCCTTCTTCACCTCCGACAGCAGCTCGCGGAACGTGGGGGCCATGGCGAGTGCCTGACTACTCCAGGCGGTCCAGCACGAGCGGCCGGGCCGCGGGTGCCCGGTCGCCCAGCCGGTAGGCCGCGAGCAGCCGCGCCTTCACGTCCTCCACCGGCCCGGCGTCGTTGTAGTGCACCTGCACCAGGGGCTCGCCCTGCTTCACCGCGTCGCCCACCTTCTTGAGCAGCGTGAAGCCCACGGCGGGGTCGATCTTGCTGTCCACCCGCCGCCGGCCCGCGCCCAGCGCCACCGCCGCCAGCCCCACGCCCTCCGTGTGGATGCCGGTGACGAAGCCGTCGCGCGGCGCCACCACGTCGGTGGTGGCCTTCGCCGTGGGCAGCAGCGAGTAGTCGTCGATGGAGCGCGGGTCGCCGCCCTGCGACTGGACGATCTCCTTGAGCTTCCGGATGGCGCTGCCGTCCTCCACGGAGCGGCGCAGCTTCTCGCGCGCCTCCTCCACGGTGGCGGCCTTCTTGCCCAGCACCAGCATCTCCGCCGTCAGCGCGTAGGTGATCTCCGTGTAGTCCTCGGGCGCCTCGCCGCGGAGCATGTCCACGGCCTCGCGGACCTCCAGGGCGTTGCCCACCTGGCGGCCCAGGGGCTGATCCATGTCCGTGAGCAGGGCCACGACCTTGCGGTTCATCTCCGCGCCCAGGCCAATCATGGTGCGGGCCAGCACGCGCGCGTCGTCCGCCGTCTTCATGAAGGCGCCGCTGCCCACCTTCACGTCGAGCACCAGCGCGTCGATGCCCTCCGCCAGCTTCTTGCTCATGATGGACGACGCGATGAGCGGGATGCAGTCCACCGTCGCCGTCACGTCGCGCAGCGCGTAGAGCTTCTTGTCGGCCGGGGCCACCTGGGCCGTCTGGCCGATGAGGCAGCACCCCACCTCGCGCACCAGCCGGCGGTAGTCCGCAGTGGACAGGTCCACGCGGAAGCCGGGGATGGACTCCAGCTTGTCCAGGGTGCCGCCGGTGTGGCCCAGGCCGCGGCCGGAGATCATGGGCACGGGCACGCCGCAGGCCGCCGCCAGGGGCGCGAGGCTCAGGGACACCTTGTCGCCCACGCCGCCGGTGGAGTGCTTGTCCACCTTGATGGCCGGCGTGTCGGAGAGGTCCAGGACCTCCCCCGAGTGGAGCATGGCGCGGGCCCACGCCCCCAGCTCCCGGGAGTCCAGCCCCTTGAAGAAGATGGCCATGCACATGGCGGCCATCTGGTAGTCGGCCACGGTGCCGGCGGTGTACGCCTGGATGAACGCCTGGATGTCGGACGGGTCCAGCCTGCCGCCGTCGCGCTTGGCCTTGATGAGCTCGTAGGGTTGCACGGGGCAAGGCCATACCAGGAAGTCCCCTCTCCATGCACTCCCCTCGCAGGAAAGGCAAAGCCCCGGCGGCATCTGGTAGAGAGGGGGTCCCATGATGCTCCGCCGACTCCACGTGCTTGCCCTGGCCGCGCTCCTGTGCGCCTGTTCCAAGAAGTCCGAGGACGCCCCCAAGGCCCCCGCCCAGACCTCCACCGCCGCGAAGCCCCCCGAGGGAAAGCCCGTGGTCGTGGGGCTCGTCATCGACGTGGGCGGCCGGGGGGACCACTCGTTCAACGACGCGGCCCTGCGCGGCCTGGAGCTGTGGGCCGCCGGCAAGCAGTACGAGGGCGGCAAGTACGTGGACGCCCCCGCTGGCGAAGTGCGTCAGTCCATCTCCTCCGACCTCGTGGCGCTCGCACCGGAAGTGAAGCCGCTGCCAGTCCAGCCGCTGGTGCTCCAGAGCAAGGCGCAGGAGGACTACGCCCCCAACCTCCAGCTGCTGGTGGAGCAGGGCGCGAAGCTGACCATCGGCAACGGCTACCTGCTGGCCAACGCGGTGCGCGACGTCGCGACCGAGAACCCGGAGGCGAAGTTCCTGCTCATCGACAGCCAGCTCCTGGACGCGCAGGGCAAGCCGAAGTCGCTGCCCAACGTGCGCACGGTGCTCTTCAAGGAGCAGGAGGGCAGCTTCCTGGTGGGCGCGCTGGCGGGGCTGGTCACGAAGACGAACAAGGTGGGCTTCGTGGGCGGCATCGAGGTGCCCCTCATCAAGCGCTTCGACGTGGGCTACCGCGCGGGCGTGCGCACCACGAACGCGAAGGCGGCGGACGCGCTGATGGGCGTCTACACGGGCAGCTTCAACAGCGTGTCCGCGGGCAAGGAGGTGGCGCAGGACCTCATCGCCAAGGGCGCGGACGTCATCTTCCACGCGGCGGGCACGGACGGCCTGGGCGTCATCCAGGCGGTGAAGGAGGCGCGCGCGGCGGGCAAGACGGTGTACGCCATCGGGGTGGACTCGGATCAGTCGCACCTGGCGCCGGACGCCATCCTCACGTCCATGGTGAAGCACAGCGACCTGGCCGTGTACCAGGCGACGAAGGACCTGGTGGACGGCAAGCTGACGGCGGGTGAGCAGGTGCTGGGCCTCAAGGAGAACGGCGTGGGCATGGCCGACGTGCGCGTGGAGTTCCCGGGCAAGGCGGAGGCGCTCCAGCGGGTGGAGGCGCTGCGGCAGCAGATCCTCGCCGGGACGATCGTCGTGCCGGGCACGCAGGCGGAGCTGACCTCCTTCCAGGTCGCGCGGCCCTGATCTCCCTCCAGCACATCGCGAAGCGCTTCGGGTCGTGCGTGTCCCTGGAGGACGCGTCGCTGGACATCGTCCCGGGGGAGCTGCTCGCCGTGGTGGGCGAGAACGGCGCGGGCAAGTCCAGCCTGATGAACGTGCTCTACGGGCTCTACCACCCGGACGCGGGCACGTTCCTGATGGACGGCAAGCCGGTGCGCTTCAAGAGCCCGCGCGACGCCATCGCGAAGGGCATCGGCATGGTGCACCAGCACTTCATGCTGGTGCCCACGCTGACGGTGGCGGAGAACGTGGTGCTGGGCCGCGAGCCCACGAAGCGCGGCCTCCTGGACCTGGACCGGGCCTGTGACGAGGTGGCGGCCACGGCGAAGCGCTTCGGCTTCCAGTTGGATCCGCGGGCCCGCGTGGACACGCTCACGGTGGGCTCCCAGCAGAAGGTCGAGATCGTCAAGGCGCTGCACCGGGGCGCGCAGGTGCTCATCCTGGACGAGCCCACCGCCGTGCTCACGCCGCAGGAGTCCGACGAGCTGTCGCAGGTGATGCGCGGGCTGGTGGCGCAGGGGCGCACGGTGGTGCTGATCAGCCACAAGCTCAAGGAGGTGCTGGGCGTGGCGGACCGCGTGGCGGTGATGCGCCGGGGCCGGACCGTGGCGGAGGTGCGCGCCAGCGAGACCACCGTCTCCGCGCTCGCGGCGCTGATGGTGGGGGAAGGCTCGCGCGGCGCCGCGATGACCGGCGTGCCCGTGGCGTCGACTGCCGTCGTCGCGAGCACCGGCACCACGGACGCGCGGCCTTCCGCGCTCACCGGCACCACGGACGCGCGGCCTTCCGCGCCCACTGGCCCCGACGTCCGCGCCGGCACGGCCGCCGCCGCGGACCTCGCCGCGAAGCAGCCCGGGCCGGGCCCGGCCAGCCTCGCGGTGCTCGACGTGACGGCGGGCCCGGTCGCGCTGGAGGCCCGGGCCGCGGCGACGGGCCCGGTCGTGCTGGAGGCGAAGGACCTGCGGGCCACGGGCGACAACGGCCGCCCGGCGCTCCAGGGCGTGAGCCTCACCGTGCACGCGGGGGAGATCGTCGGCATCGCCGGGGTCGACGGCAACGGGCAGCGCGAGCTGGCGGAGGTGCTCACGGGCCTGCGCCAGCTGGACGGCGGCGAGGGCACGCTGCTCGGCGGTCCGCTGGCGGGGCTCACCCCGGCGCTGGCGAAGGCGCGCGGCGTGGGCCACGTCCCCGAGGACCGCCTGGCCCGCGCGGTGGTGAAGGCGATGACGGTGGAGGAGAACGTGGCCCTGGGCCGGCACCGCCAGCCGCCGTTCGCGCGCGGGCCATGGGTGGACTTCCAGGGCCGCCGCGAGCGCACGAACCAGCTGCTGTCCCGCTACGACGTGCGCCCGGACGACCCGGCGGTGGCGCTCCAGGCGCTGTCCGGCGGCAACCAGCAGAAGGTCGTGGTGGCGCGCGAGCTGGACGCGGCTCCGAAGCTGCTCGTCGTCGTGCAGCCCACGCGCGGGCTGGACATCGGCGCGGTGGCGCAGGTGCATGAGCGCCTCCGGGAGGCGAAGGCCCGGGGCGCGGGAGTGGTGATGGTGTCGCTGGACCTGGAGGAGGTGCTGGCCCTGTCCGACCGCGTCTACGTCCTCTACGAAGGCCGCGTGACGGGACACTTCCCGCGCAAGGACCTGGACGAGCGCGAGCTGGGCCGCCGCATGCTGGGCGCGGAGGCGGGCCATGGGTGAGCGGACGCGGCAGATGCTGCCCTCGGTGCTCTCCGTGCTGCTGGCGCTCGGGGTGTGCTGGCTGGCGATCGCCTTCACGCGCGACCTGGACACCGCCACGCGCGCCTACCTCCAGATGCTCTGGGGCGGCGTGGGCAACTGGCCCGCGTTCCTGGACGGCGGCAGCGACACCGCCGTGCTGCGCCCCCTGGGCGAGGCCGCGATGAAGGCCGCGCTGCTCACCCTCACCGGCCTGTCCGTCGCGGTGGCCTTCAAGGTGGGCCTGTTCAACATCGGCGCGCAGGGGCAGATGATCTGGGGCGCCCTCGCCGCGGCGCTCGTGGGCGCGCACGTGTCGCTGCCGGGCCTGCTGCACGTCCCGCTGGCCCTCGCCGCGGCGGCGCTGGCGGGCGCAGCCTGGTCGGGCATCGCCGGCGTGCTGAAGCTCAAGCGCGGCGTGCACGAGGTCATCTCCACCATCATGCTCAACTGGGTGGCGGTGAGCCTGGTGGACAACTGGCTCGTCATCGGCCCGCTGCGCGCCGTGGCGGAGGGCGCGTCGTCCATCACCGGCACCGCCGAGATCCTCCCCACCGCGCAGCTGCCCCGGCTGCTGGGCGACAGCTCGCGCCTCAACCTGGGCTTCCCGCTGGCGCTCGCGGCGGCGCTGGGCGTCTGGGTGTGGCTGACCCGCACGCGCTCCGGCTACGAGACGCGCGCCGTGGGCCTCACCCCGGAGGCGGCCCGGGCCGCGGGCATCCCCACGCTGAGGCGCGCGGGCGGGGCCATGGCGCTCGCGGGCGCGCTGGCGGGCCTGGCGGGCGCGGTGCTGGTGCTGGGCACGGAGGGCCGCTACCCCGGCTCGCTGGGCGCCCCCTACGGCTTCGACGGCATCGCCATCGCGCTCATCGGCAACAACCACCCGCTGGGCGCGGCGCTGGCCGCGGCCGTCTTCGGCATCCTGCGCGCGGGCGGCACGCGCATGCAGCTGCTGGGCGTGCACAAGAGCTTCCCGGAGCTCATCCAGGGCTTCGCGCTGCTCTTCGTCGCCGGGCGCATGGTGTGGCTCGCGCTGCTGGAGCGGCGCCAGCGGCGCGCCCTGGCGCGGGGCCAGCCCCAGGCCGGCGTCGAGGTGCCCCGTGCTTGAGGTGCTCCACTCGCTCCTCTTCTCCACCCTGGACGCGGCCCCCGCCCTGGTCTTCGCCGCGCTGGGCGCCATGCTCTCCGAGCGCGCCGGCGTGGTGAGCGTGGGCGTGGAGGGCATGATGCGCACCGGCGCCTTCTGCGCCGCCGTGGCGGCGATCGTGCTGCCCACGCCCCTCGCGGTGCTCGTGGGCATGGCCGCGGGCGCGGGGCTCGCCGCGGTGCACGGCTTCCTCAGCATCCGCTGGCGGTCGGACCAGGTCGTCTCCGGCATGGCCCTCAACCTGGTGGCCATGGCCGGGGGCACCTTCCTCCTGGAGTCCCTCTACGGCCCCAACGGCACGCCCGCCATCACCCAGCTGTCGCGCTGGAACCTCCCGGGCCTGTCCCACGTCCCGCTCCTGGGCGCGCTGTCCGGCCACGCCGCGCCCACGTACCTGGCGCTCACCCTGCCCTTCCTCTTCCACCTGCTGCTGTCGCGCACGCCGCTGGGCCTGCGCCTGCGCGCCGTGGGCGACAAGCCGCACGCGGTGGCCACGCTGGGCCTGTCCGTCCCCGCCCTGCGCTGGGGCGCGGTGCTGGGCGGCGGGCTGATGGCGGGCCTGGGCGGCGCGGTGCTGTCCACCGCCGTCCTGGACCGCTTCGAGCAGCACACCCCCGCCGGCCTGGGCTTCATGGCCCTGGCCGCCATGGTCTTCGGCCGGTGGACTCCGCTGGGCGCCTTCGCCGCCGCGCTCTTCTTCGCCTTCGGCAACGCGCTGCGGATTGGGCTGGCCTCGAGCGCGCCCTGGCTCCTCGACCTGGTCCCCCAGGGCTTCCTGCTCGCCCTGCCCTACCTGTTGACCCTCCTCGTGCTCGCCCTCCAGGGCCAGCGCGGCCACGCGCCGGCCGCCCTGGGCACCCCCTACGAGCAGGAATCCCGGTAATCCCGTCCAGAAGGGTCGGGGTCAAAACGACCCGGGTCTGAAGCCACTTTTGGTCAGGTTCGACCTGGTGAATCTGAAGCGCCGACCTTCCCTGATGCGTCAGGTCATCGCGCGGCGAGCCGCCAACCCCCTGACCTTACTGGATCAGATTTCCGGGTCTTTCCAGTGTGGGCTGATCTGCCGTTGGGTGGACGCTCGGCATGCCGCTGGCATGTGAGTGTGACATGTCGGATTGCGCATCGGACGACGGGCAGGCGCGGCACCCAGACCTGGCCGGCTCCGGGACGCAATCCCCCGGGCTTCGGGCAACGCCCCCGGGCGTTGACGGGCCCGGCTTCCAGGCCGGGGTGGCGTGACATGCAGACGACGACAACAGGCTCGACGTCACCCCAGCGCCCGCGGGTCATCGCGGTCGACATGGAGTCCGGCGGCGTGGAGCGGGTGCGCTCCATCCTGACGCCGGCGGGCTACGACGTGCTGCCCGCGCGCGGGACGACGGCCGCGCTGGAGGCGGTGTCGCGCCACTCCGCGGACCTGGTGCTGCTGGACGTGGAGCGGGCCCGCACGGTGGGCCTGGCCGCGTACCGGCGCCTTCGCGAGGAGCTCTCCCCGCCGCAGTTCCCCATCCTCATGCTCACGCCTTCCGCGGACCGCCAGACGCGCCGCGAGGTGATGGAGGCAGGTGTGGACGACTTGCTGACCACCGAACCCCTGGACCCGCTGGAGCTGAAGGTGCGCGTCCATACGCTGCTGGAGCTCAAGGCGCACCACGAGCAGGGCGGCATCCAGGAAGTGCTCCAGGACCCGCGCACGCGCTGGGTGCGCATGGAGCGGCTGGCCCGCGTGGGCACGCTCGCCGCGGACCTGGCCACGCAGATGGACCAGCTGGGCGTGGGCCTCCAGCGGGCGCTGGAGCACGTGCGCGCCCGCGCCGCGCTGGGCCTGCCGCCGGACACGGAGGAGCTGCTCAAGCTGGGCGTGGCCGGTGAGCAGATGCGCCTGCACGGCCAGCACCTCCTGTCCCTGGGCCCCTCCAGCCCCAAGGACATCCAGCGCTTCGACCTGCGGGAGGTGGTGCCGGTGGTGGTGTCGCGCCTGCGCGACGCCGGGCGCCTGGGCCGCGCGGACGTGCGCGTGGTGCTGCCGGAGGACCCCATCGCCGTCGTCTTCAACCGCCGTCAGCTGGAGCAGGTGGTGACGGAGCTCGTCTGCAACGCGGTGGACGCGGTGGAGGACGTGAAGGACCGGCCGCGCGTGGTGCAGGTGGGCGTGGAGATGCCGGACATGTTCGGCGAGTTCGGCCCGCTGCTCTTCGTGAAGGACACCGGCATCGGCATCTTCGAGGACGAGCAGCAGGCCATCTTCTCCCCGTACTACACGACCAAGGCCCCGGAGAAGAGCGTGGGCCTGGGCCTCACGGTGGCGCGCACCCTGGTGGAGAGCATGGGCGGCAAGCTCACCGTGAAGAGCCGCGTCAACCTGGGCAGCACCTTCACGGTGGAGCTGCCCGAGCAGACGTCGTCCTGGTAGGCGCTCCCGCCGGGGCACGGGCGGGGGGAACGCCTCCCCGCCCGCGCGGCGCCGGCTAGAAGCGGTAGGCCACGCCCGCCAGCGCCTCCATCGTGAAGTAGCTGTCGTCGAAGCGCGGGACGATGGAGGGCCCCAGCCGCAGGTTGAAGTTCACGTTGAGGTTGTTGTTCACGAAGTACTCGAGGCCGCCTCCGAAGAGGATGGGGATGACCGGCCCGATGCCCTCGCCGATGTAGACGTTGAACGGCACGTCGATGCCGGCGTTGATCATCAGCGCGCTGCCCACGGGGATGCCCACCACGAACGCCACCGGCAGCGCCATGCCGAAGAGCGTGTTCCCCCGGGGGAAGTAGATGAACGGCCCCGGCTGGAAGGTGACGGCGAAGGACACCTTGTCCGCCCTGGCGATCATCACCCGCAGCCAGCCCTGGAGCTTGAGGCCCGCGTCGGACGCGTCCACCAGGCCCTCGCGGCCCCAGTTGAAGCTGAACTTGCCGCCGACATCCACGTTGTCCGAGCCGCCGTGCAGCAGGCCCAGCGACAGGCCCGGGAAACCAATCTGCGCGCTGAACAGGTTGCGCCCCGAGCCGACGGTGTCCGCCGCCAGCAGGGACCAGCCCTGGCCGCGCGCCATCGCGGTGCCGGGGAGGGCCAGGAGCACAGCCAGGAGGAAACCAGGAATGAAGCGCTTCACGAGGTTCCTTTCTGCGAAGGACCGCGGCGCGAGGCGCCGCGACCCGGGAGTGAGGGTTGAAGGGGGACTCAGGCCGGCTGGCCGCGCTCGCGGGCCAGGGCCAGGAAGGCGTCGATGAGGGCGGCCAGCCTTCCTTCCGCGCGCTGGCGGGCCTGGGGGAGCGGCTCGCCGGGGGCGAGCGCCTCCTTGTGCTCGAAGTAGTACTTGATCTTCGGCTCGGTGCCGGAGGGGCGCAGGGTGACGCGGCCGCCGCCCTCCAGCACGAAGGCGACGACGTTGGACGGGGGCAGGCCGCCCTCGCCCTGCTGGTAGTCGCGCACGGCCGTCACCGGGGTGCCGCCGATGTTCGCGGGCGGCGACGCGCGGAAGGCCTGCATGATGGCGCGGATGGTCTGCGCGCCGGCCGCGCCGGGCAGCGTCACGTTGCGCTGGGCGCCCACGTGCAGGCCGAAGCGGCGCTGGAGCTCCTCCAGGTAGCCCAGCACGGTGGTGCCGCGCGCCTCGCACCACGCGGCCATGTCCGCGACCACCAGGGCCGCGCCCACGCCGTCCTTGTCGCGCGTGGCGGTGCCCACGGTGTAGCCGAGCGCCTCCTCGTAGCCGAAGACGAACTGCGTGCCCTCCTTCGCCGTGCGCTCCAGCGCGCGGTTGGCGATCCACTTGAAGCCGGTGAGCACCTCGTCGTAGGCGGCGTCCAGCCCGCGCGCGATCTCCCCCAGCTGCGTGGAGGACACGATGGTGGTGACCACGTGCGGGCGCGCGCGCTTCGTCCCCTGCGTGAGGACGTAGTGGCCCAGGAGCACGCCCACCTCGTTGCCGGTGAGCAGGCGCAGCCTTCCAGACGCATCCCGCGCCATCACCGCCAGCCGGTCCGCGTCCGGGTCGTTGGCGAGCACCAGGTCCGCCTTCACGCGCTCCGAGGTGGCGATGGACAGGTCCATGGCGCCCGGCTCCTCCGGGTTGGGGAAGCGCACGGTGGGGAAGCGGCCGTCGGGCTGCTGCTGCTCGGCCACGGGCGTCACGCGCGGGAAGCCCGCCTCCTTGAGCGCGAGCGTCGCCCACGCGCCGCCCACGCCGTGCATGGCGGTGTAGACGATGGACAGCGTGTCACTGCCCTTGCGGTACAGGCGCAGGTCCAGGATGGCGCGCAGGTACGCGTGGCCCACGTCCGCCGGCAGGTCGCGCCACAGCCCCTTCGCGCGC
This sequence comes from Corallococcus sp. RDP092CA, assembly GCF_041903675.1. NCBI lineage: Bacteria > Pseudomonadati > Myxococcota > Myxococcia > Myxococcales > Myxococcaceae > Corallococcus > Corallococcus sp. RDP092CA. The sequence goes on from NZ_JAYESI010000041.1 coordinate 44,838, forward strand.
CCCTGCGCGGGCGTGAGCAGCGGCACGGCGTTGGCGGGCTCCACCTTCGCGATGGCGTCCGCGATGCCCACGTCCTGCGGCGGGACGATCTGCGCGCCGTTGCCCCAGTAGACCTTGTAGCCGTTGTACTCGGGCGGGTTGTGGCTGGCGGTCACCATCACCGCGGCGGCGGCGTTGAGGTGCAGGACCGCGAACGCGGTGACGGGCGTGGGCACCGGCTCCGGGAAGACGTGCGCGGGGATGCCCTCCGCGACGAGCACGGCGGCGGTGTCCTCCGCCAGCTCCAGGCTCAGGCGGCGCGCGTCGCGGCCCACCACCACGCCGCGCGTGGTGACGTCCGGCACGGTGGCCTTGAGGTAGCGCGCCAGGCCCGCGGTGGTGCGCCGCACGACGGCGCGGTTCATGCGGTTGGGGCCGGCGCCCAGCACGCCGCGCAGGCCCGCGGTGCCGAACTCCAGGTCCTGCGCGAAGCGATCCGCCAGGTCCGCCCAGTCCGCCTTCTCGAGCACCTGGGCCAGCTCCGCCTGCGTCTCCGGATCCGGATCCGCCTTGCGCCAGGCCTCCGCCCGCTCCCTGAGTCCGGTGGTGTCCATCGCGCGTCGCCTCGTCGTTGAAGAAAGGGTGGGTCAGCTCTTGTAGTCGGTGAGGTGCTTGCGGCGCACCGGCCCCTTGGGGCCGTCCTTGTTGTCCTGGCACGCGACGCAGAACTCCGCGTAGGGCATGGCCTTGAGGCGCCCCAGGGGGATCGCTTCGCCGCACTCCTCGCACTCGCCGAAGGAGTCCGGGTCCTCGCGCAGCTTGCCCAGGGCCTTCACCACGTGCGCCAGCGTGCCGTCGGTGTTGCGGTTCCGGCTGGACGCGATGGTCTGCATCATCTCGTTGAGGGGCTGCTCGTCCTCGTCGCCGCCCACGCGCGCCTCGTCGGTGCGGTTGGGCTCGATGCGCATGGGCGCCTTGCCGGTCAGCTCCGCGTGGAGCGCCAGCAGTTGCTGGAGGAAGTCCTCTCGCTGCTTCGGGGTCACGGTGCGCGCACCCTTCGTCAGTACTGCGCGGTGGAGACTTGCCCGGTGACGATGGCCACGGACGCGGAGGCGCCCAGGCGGTTGGCGCCGGCCCGGATGAGCTTCACCGCGTCCTCCGCGGAGCGCACGCCGCCAGAGGCCTTCACGCCCACATCGTCGCCCACCACCGCGCGCATCAGCTCGATGTCCTTCACCGTGGCGCCGCCGGGCCCGAAGCCGGTGGACGTCTTCACGAACGCGGCGCCCGCGGCCTTGGACAGCGCGCACGCGACGACCTTCTCCTCGTCCGTGAGGTGGCCCGTCTCCAGGATGACCTTCACGGGCACCGGGCGGCTGGCCTCCACCACCGCCGCGATGTCCTCGTGCACGCGCTGGTAGTCGTGCGCCTTGAGCGCGCCCAGGTTGAGCACCATGTCGATTTCACGGGCCCCCGCGCGGATGGCCTCGCGCGCCTCGAAGGCCTTCGCGGACGACAGCGCGGCGCCCAGTGGGAAGCCCACCACGGCGATGGGCACGGCCGTCGCCCCGGCCAGCACGCGCGCCGCGGTGGCCACGTGGCAGCTGTTCACGCACACGGTGGCGAAGCCGTACTGACGGGCCTCCTCGGCCACGCGCACGATGTCCTCGGCGCGCGCTTCGGGCTTGAGCAGCGTGTGGTCGATGTACGGGGCCAGGTCCGCGGCCTTGACGAGCGTGGCCGGGTCCACGCGCGCGGTCGCGACCCTCACGCCGGGCGGGCGCGGGGCTTCCGGGTTCGGAATGGCGGCGGGCGCGGGCGGCGCCGCCTCCTGCTGGCCCCTCCAGGCGTGCAGACGGTGGCGGGCCTGGTCGACCAGCTCTTCGAGGACGGTGAAGAAGGCTTCGGCGTCGGACGGCATGCCGGGCCCCTTAGCCCACTCCCGGCGCTCGGGGAAGCGCTCGCGGGAGGGAGGAGCCCCCCGGCGACGCATGGGGTGCCGAGAATGGGAGCGGGGCTGTAGAGTTCCAACCCGTGAAGGTCTTCGCGCGGCTGCTCGCACTCCTGGTCCTCTTCCTCGCGGCGTCGCCGGCCCCCGCCGCGGCGTCGGCCCCCGCGGCCCTCCCCTCCCCCGCGCCGGGGCGGCTCACCGTCTATTTCCTCGACGTGGGCCAGGGGGACGCGGCGCTCATCGTGTCGCCCACGGGCAAGACGCTGCTCATCGACGGCGGCCCCCCGGAGGCCGGCTCGCGGCTGGCGGCGCGGCTGCGGGAGCTGGTGAAGGGCCCGCTGGACCTGGTCATCCTCACCCACCCGCACCTGGACCACCTGGGCGGGCTGCGCGCGGCCTTGAAGGCGGTGGGGGCCAGGCGCTTCATGGACCCCGGCTTCGACCACCCCAGCGAGGCGTACCGCGACCTGCTGGACTTCGTGGGCCGCGAGGTGGGCCAGGTGATGAGCCCGGAGCCCAACCCCCACTCGCCCCAGACGCTGCTCACCGTGGGCCTGGGGGAGGGCGTGGCGCTCACCGTGCTCTGGCCGCGCGTGCCCCAGGAGCCGTTCCTCGCGAACACGCGCTCGGACCCGAACGCGAACTCCATCGTCACCAAGCTCACCTACGGGAAGACGGCGTTCCTGTTCACGGGGGACTCGGAGCCGCCCACGGAGGAGGTGCTGCTCCAGAAGCCCCTGGACCTCACCGCCACGGTGCTGAAGGTGGCGCACCACGGCGGCAAGCACTCCTCCACCGCGGCCTTCCTGGAGCGCGTGAAGCCGCAGGCGGCGGTCATCTCCTGCGGCGTGGGCAACGACTACGGCCACCCGAGCCCGGAGGTCCTGGGCCGCCTGGGCGACGTGCGCGCCCGCACCTTCCGCACCGACCAGGACGGCGAGGTGATGGCGGTGAGCGACGGCGCCACCGTGACGCTGCGCTCGGCGAAGGGCGGCGGGGCCGTGAGCCTGTCCGGCACGCAGCCGGCGGGAGGCCCGGTGGCGCTGGGCCCCATCGAGCCCACGCCGCGCGGCCGCGCCGGCCGCTCCATGGAGAAGGAACCGGAGCCGGGCGCGTCCCGGTCCCGGACGTCGGTGGAGCCCGCGGCGCCCGCGGGCACGTCCTCCACCACGGGTGAGCGCTACGTGTCGCTCAAGGGCAGCAAGGTGTTCCACCGCGAGAGCTGCTCGACCCTGAAGCGCTCGAAGAACGAGCGCACCGTCTACACCCGCCGCGCCGACGCCCTGCGTGAGCGCCGCCCCGCCGAGGATTGCCATCCATGAAGGCCCGCATCGCGCTGGGGGTGGGGCTGCTGCTCGCCACCCTGGCCTGTCAGCAGCAGCCGTCCGCCCCCCCCGCGCAGAAGCCCCCGGAGAAGTCTCGCTACTTCGGCGGCGCGCCGGACGGGAAGCTCCACGTGTACTTCTTCGACGTGGGCGCGGGGGATGCCGCGCTCATCGTCACGCCGCGCGGCAACACGGTGCTGGTGGACTCGGGGCCCGCGTCCGCCGAGTCGCACCTGGTGAACCGTCTGCCGGAGCTGCTGCGCCGCGAGCTGGACCTGGTGATCCTCACCCAGCCGGATCCGAAGCGCCACGGCGCGCTGGAGGCGGTGCTCAAGCGCGTGGGCGCGCGGCGGCTGATGGAGCCGCAGCTGCCCGACACGTCGAAGGCCTACGACGCGCTGCTGACGACGGTGGGCTCGCGCGGGGTGCAGATCCTCTCGCCCGCGCCGTCCTCCTCCGCGCCCGGGGAGCTGGTCCGCCTGACGCTGGAGGACCGGGTGAGCCTCACGGTGCTCTGGCCCCGGGCGCCGGCGGAGCCGCTCCTGCGGGGAGCCGCGGACGCGGAGGGGCGCAACGCGGCGAACTCCATCGTGCTGCGCCTGACGTATGACGACACGTCGATCCTCTTCGCGGGCGGCGCGCGCGGCGAGACGGAGGCCCGGCTGCTGGAGCGCAGGCTGCTGGCCCCCTCCACGCTGCTGAAGGTCGCCTCGCCCGGCGTGGAGGGGGCGAACTCGCAGGCGTACCTGGAGGAGGTGCGTCCGCAGGCGGCGGTGTTCAGCGGCGATGACAGCCTGGAGAAGAGCCCCCAGGTGAAGGAGCTCCTCGCGCGGCTGCGCGGCGTGGACGCGCGGACGTTCCGCACGGACGAGAACGGCGAGGTGCACGCGGTCAGCGACGGCAAGCAGTTCGAGCTCTCGCTCCAGCGCCCGACGAAGGGCGAGCCCGCCGGCACGCGGCACCGCTTCCCGGGGTTGGATCCTCGCCCGCCGCTCCAGCGGACGGTGAAGCCCGCCGTCGCCGTGAAGCCGGCGCCCACCGAACCGCCCCCGGCCGTCCGGACCGAGCCCGCGCGCGACAGCAAGGCCCGCGTCAGCGACGTGACGGACGTGGATGATCTGCCCACCGCGCGCAAGAACACGCGGGCGGAGGCGCCGGAGAAGGCGGTGCGCTCGTCCTCCAGCAGCACCCCGGGCGACTACCGGGCGAGCAGGCACAAACCCATCTTCCACAAGGCCAGCTGCCGGTCCGTGGGCCTCATCAAGCCGGAGAACATGCTGACGTGGAGCACGCGCGAGGCGGCGCTGAGCACGGGCCGCAGGCCCGCCGGAGACTGTCACCCGTGAAGAAGAAGACGAAGCCCCGGTCCCGGGCCACGGTGGACCGCATCGAGGACGCGGTCGCCGTGCTGGTGGTGGATGGCCAGCAGGTGACCCGCGCGCTGGACACCCTGCCCGCGGGCGTGCGCGAAGGGGACGTCGTGGACCTGGAGACAGGAGCGGTGGACGCCGAGGCCACCGAGGCCCTGCGCGCCGACGTCCGCGCCGCGAGGGAGCGCGCGATGCGCGGCAAGAAGCCCCCCGCGGGCGACTTCGACCTCTGAGCCGCGCGCCCGGCGCGACGTGCGCGTGAAACGGAACGTCCTGCTCGACGTGCCGGAGCACCCGGCCGGAGCAGGACGCGCGCTGGGGACCTGCCCGCCGCCTGGCGCGGAGGCAGGCCACCTCATCCGTGGGCTACGGCGTGGAGCCTTCCGCCGGAGGACCCGCGGCCTCACCGCCCGCCGCGGTGCCCTGCGCAGGCGCCGCGGGTTCAGCGGTCCCCACGGAGCCCTCCGGTGGCGCCACGGGCTCGGCGGCCCCCGGCGCGGGCATGGCCTGACGCGGCGCCGGCGGCGCGGCTGGCGGCGCCTTGCCGGTCACCTTGTTGACCATGTCCGCGAGCGCGGGAGGCAGCATGCCCGCCGCCGACAGGCCGAACAGCGCCACCACCGGCAGGACGATGAGCAGCAGCAGCACCAGCGCCACCACCTTCAGCGGGCTGCCGCGCCTGGCCGGCACCACCGGGCGCTTGCGCGCGACCTTCGAGTCCACCGGCGACGCGGCCTCTTCCTCGTCCTCGTCGTTGCGGGGGTCCTCGCGCGTCTCGTCACCGGGGTCCTCCTCGTCCGAGGCCTCGCCCCGGTTGCTGGGCAGGTCCAGGTCGGAGAACAGCTCGTTGAGGGGCGCGGCGCTCGCCGCGGGGGCCTCGTCCACGGGCGGCGCCACCGCGCGGCGCGGAGCCGGCGTGGGCATGGGCGCGGGCGCCTCGCGGTTGCCGTAGAGCGTGCCCTCGTCCTCGTCGCCGTCGCGCTCGAAGCCGCCGTTGTCGCCCTGGGACGGGTCGGGCTCGCTCTCCGCGTAGAAGGGCTGCTGGGGCTCCGGCTCGCGGCGGGCGGGCGCGGCCGCGCGAGGGGCGGCGACGGCGGGGGGCGGGGGCGGCGGCTCCGCCGGCGCGGCGGGCGTGAGCAGCGCGGCCAGCTCCGGGATGTCCGAACCGCGCTTCCAGTCCGGCATGCCCTGGCGCCAGAAGAAGCTGCGCGCGCTGATGGTGCCCGCGGCCATCCACTCGGCCACGGCCGACTCGTCGAGCGGGCCCTCCTGCTTGTTGCGCACCATCACGAACCACGGAGCCCCGGCCGTCTGGCGGGGGGGCGCGGTGCGCGTGGGCTCATCGTCCCAGGGTGTCTGGGGAGCCGACGCAGGAGGTTTGGCGAGGGGCGCAGGCGCTGCCACGGCGACCACCGGAGCCGGTTCGGCGGGCGCGGCGGCGCCACCGCCCGCCAGCGAACGCTCCTGGGCCCGGATGCGCTCCACGTCGGCGAGCGACACCACGCGGGTGCTCTCCTCCTCGGCGGGCCCTTCCACGGTGATGACGTTCTGGCAGTTCTTGCAGCGGACCTTGACCGTCTTGCCGCGGACCTTCTCGTCCGCAATGGAGTACCGCTTCTGGCAATTGTCGCAGGTGAAGTTCAAAGGGGGCGTCCGGCTCTCGGGGGAAACCGGCGGGGATGCTACCGCCAGAAATCTCCCGCGCAAACACACGGTTGACTCTCTTCTTCGGCCCAACTATTGAGCCGCCCTCGGTTTCACTCCAGGCTTCATACGAGGGTGGCGCATGCCGGCGAAGGATCTCGGGACCAAGCACACGTGCTTCAAGTGCGGGACGAAGTTCTACGACATGAAGAAGCCAGATCCCATCTGCCCCAAGTGCGGTGAGGATCAGCGCAACCAGCCCAAGCCCGCCGCCGAGCCCCGGCGTGGCCGCCTGGCCGCCACTCCGAAGGTCATCGAGCCCGAGCCCGAGGAGGCCGCCGCGTCCGAGGAGGACGAGGAGAACCTCGACTCCTTCGGCGATGACGAGGAGGCCGAGGCGACCACCGAGGCCGAGGACGACGACATCTAGCGTCGCCTTCCGTGGGCGCATCACGCGGGGCCCCTCGAGCTGCTCGGGTGGGCCCCTTCGTCGTTTCCGCCTCCTGCTCTCACGGAGGCCGGAATGACCCGTCCGGAGCGGGGCCCCTGGGAAGGGCCGCGCCGCTCCGGGACGTCACTTCAAGTGCCGCTCAGGCGCTCGTGGGACGACACCAGCGACAGCTCGGTGAGCGCGCTCTGGATCTTCTCGTAGAGGTTGGGCCCCATCTCCTGCATGCCCACCGGCCGGGCCTCCTTGCGGCGAGGTCCCATGGACAGGCGCTCCGCCTCCGCGGACGCCGTGGGTTGCTTCCTGGATTGCTGCATGGCGACTCCCCCTCATGCGGAAGTGTTCGCTTCCGAGAAAGCAATTTTGCCACCAAGCCAGAAGTCTGAACAAGGGGCGTGCTTCCCGGCACTTGTACGGAACCCCTGGCCAACGCTTTCGTTGCGCCGGCTCCGGACGCGACAACGGTGTCAGGGACGCGCTAGTTCCCCGTGCCAGGCTGACGCAGCGCATCCACGCTCCAGGTCTGCTCGACCTGGACGGTCTCCCCCGCGCGGACGGTGACGGTCCGCGACGTTTCGGGCAGCCGCTCGTGCCAGAAGACGAGCGTGTGGGCCCCTTCGGGGACGCGCATCCGGAAGCGTCCGTCTGGCGTGGTGGTGGTGAAGTACGGGTGCTGGAAGGTGCGGACCACCGCGCGCATCCAGGGGTGGACGTCGCAGCGGACCTGGACGGTGCCCGGCTCGGCGGGCAGGGGGCGGCGCAGGGTCATGCCCTCCAGGGGCATGGCCACGTTGAAGACGGAACGGTTCGTCCCGGACTGGGCGCGCACGTTGTGCACCAGCGGGTCGGAGTTGCGCAGCAGCAGCTCGCCGCCGGCCAGGGCCGCGAGCGCGGGCGGCTCGTAGTGGCACTGCTTCTGGTCCAGCGTGGGCTGGGGCGCGGGCGTCTCCGGGGCGGGGAGCGCGGCGCCGTCCTGGAGCGACACGACGGCGTGGGCCAGGGTGCCCTCGCCACCCACCACGAGCGAGCGGTCCTCCGCCTGGTCGCCACACACGCTGGCGACGGTGGCGGAGGTCGGGGCGCTGGAGGCCGGGGGAGGCGTCCCGGTCAGCAGCACGCGCCCCTCGATTTCACCCCACTTCACCGGTCCGGTGGGCCGAGGCGCGGCCGCGGCGGGAGGGGGCGTGGCCGGAGGAGGCTGCGGGGGCGGCGACTCCCGACAGGCCGTGGCGGCGAGGAGGAGCGCGGGGGCGAAAAGGGAGCGAAGATGGAGGCGGGACACGGGCCCGGTCTAACGGGTGCGTGAAGCGGATTCAAACGCTCCAGGGGCAGGCGGGGAACACGGGGATGGACGCATCCCCAATTACGCGTTGGAACCCCAGCACCCTTGTTGGTACAAGAGCCGAGCCGCGCGTCGGTGCGGCCGTGTGGGAGGCAGCAAACTTGCGGGAGAAACTGAAGGCCCTGGCGGAGCTGCAGAAGGTAGACCTCGAGGTCGCCTCGCTCCGGAAGGCGGCGGACGTGCATCCCCGCCAGATTTCCGAGCTGGAGCGGGAGCTGGGGGTCGCGCGCAATGGCATCGAATCCGAGCGAGCACGCCTGGCTGACCTGGAGAAGCAGAAGGCGCTGCTCGAGCAGAACATCACGGACGAGAAGGACAAGGTGAAGAAGTGGGAAGCGCGCCTGTCCGACCAGCGCTCCACGCGTGAGTACTCGGCGCTCGCTCGCGAGATCGACATCGCGAAGAAGGGCATCCTCACCCAGTCCGAGGCGCTCACGGAGAAGGTGAAGGAGCTGGGTCAGGCGCGCGAGGCCATCAAGGGCAAGGAGGCGGACTACGCCACCAGGCAGCAGGGCCTGTCGGGCCGGATGACGGAGCTGCGCGGGAAGCTGGGCGAGTCCGAGGCCCAGGTGAAGCAGTTGGAGGGGCGCCGCGCGGAGGTCTCCGCGAACGTGGACGCCACCCTGCTGCGCCGCTACGAGGTCATCCGCAAGAAGAAGCTGCCGGCGCTGGTGGGCGTGGTGGCGGGCACCTGCCAGGGCTGCAACATGAACCTGCCCCCGCAGATGTACAACATGCTGCGCACCACGCTGGGCACCGACGTGTGCCCCTCGTGCAACCGCATCATCTTCGCCGTCGAAGCGCTGCAGGAGCCGAAGGACACCGCCGAGAAGTAGCGGCGGCGCGTCACTCCGGTCCCCTCCCCCATGCCGACCCCTTCGCTCGTCGACGTCCTCCGTCACATCGCCCGTGAGGAGCCGCTGACGGCGACGGTGCGCGCCTTTCGCGGGCTCACCCGCGAGCACCTGGGCCAGCTGCTGGACGAAGCCGCCGCGCAGCTGGGCGGCGGGCCGCGAGAGGCCGAGGCTCCCGCTTCAGGGCCCGCCCCGCTGGCAGCGGCTGACTCCACCGAGCCGGGCATCGAGATCGTGTCGCCTGCCGCTGGAGGCCCGCTGAACCGGGTGCGCGTCTATTCGGACGGAGCGGCGCGAGGAAACCCGGGGCCCGCGGGCGCGGGGGCGGTGCTGATGAACGCCGAGGGCGCGGTGGTGGCGCGCCTGGGCAAGTTCCTGGGGCACCAGACGAACAACTACGCCGAGTACATGGGCCTGCTCATCGGCCTACAGCACGCGAAGAGCCTGGGCGCCCGCGAGGTGGAGGTGTTCGCGGACAGCGAGCTGCTCATCCGGCAGCTGGGTGGGCGCTACCAGGTGAAGAGCCCCACGCTGAAGCCCTTGTTCCTGGAGGCGCAGAAGCTGCTGGCCACGTTCGGCAAGGTGAAGCTCGCCCACGTCCCCCGCGCGCAGAACGCGGAGGCGGACGAGATGAGCAACCGGGCCATCGACGAGCGGATGTAGCCCGCCGCGCGTGTCGTCGTTCGGCGAGTGATTGGCCGCGCCGCGGCGGGCGCCCGCGTCAGGGCACTGGCTCCCCCGCCACCGCGTTGGCCGGCTTGGGGCGGTCCCAGCTCTGGAGCGCGATGGTGACCGCGCCAGGCAGGAGGGCCTCCTTCTTCACGAGCGCGTAGGCGGCCTTGGAGTCCTTGCCCCGGGCATCCAGCTGGCGCGCGAGGACCAGGTGGAGCGCGGCCCGCTCCCCCCAGTCCAGCATCTTGAGCGACGCCACGGACAGCTTGCCGCTCAGCACGTCCTGGAGCTCGCCGTAGCCCAGCTCCGCGTTGGAGGCGTCCAGCACCTTCACCGCGAGCGCGGCGTCCCCGAGCCTCTCGAACTCCGCCGCCAGCAGCACGCCCGTCTCCGTGTCGAGCTGGCGGAAGCCCAGGAAGTCCACGCCTGCGGCGGCCCGCGCGGCGAACTCGGGCTCCTCGGCGAGCGCCATCAACACCCGCGTCGCGACCGCGAGCGACTGGTCCGGGGGCACGCCGCGCAGCTTCGCGGCGTCCACGGGCTGCCCGAGCGACGCCGCGAGCCACTCGGCCACGAGGCCCTCCGGCCGCTCCTTCTGGGCGCGCTCGATGAGCTGCCGCATCGCCTCGTTCGCGGCCCCCTCCCGAGAGGCGTGCCCCACCAGCTTCGCGTAGAGCCGCACGTCGTCAAGGTCCGGCCCCTCATCCTTGTCCGTGGGCCGCAGCAGGCGCTCCGCCAGCTTGCGGGCCGCCTCCTCGCGGCGCCCCAGGGCCACCAGCGCCTCCGCGTGCAGGTCCTGGTAGCGCGCGTAGTCTGGATCGCTCTGCTCCATCGCCTCCAGCAGCGTGAGCCCCTCCGCCCAGCGGCTCTGCCGCGTGTAGCGCACGGCGAGCGCACGGCGGGGAAGCAGCTCCCCGGGATGGTCGCGCATCAGCTTCTCCAGCCGCTCGGTCGCCGCGGGCTCCGGCTCCGTCCGCGCCAGCAGGATGCCCATCAGCATCGAGCCGGGCTCGCGCTCCAGCGCGGCCTGGTAATAGGCACGGACCTCGTCGTCGCGCCCGGCGCGGCGCATCTCGTGCATCCAGAGCCTCTGCGCGTCCACGTCGTCCGGATGCGCGTCGCGGTGTGCCCTCGATACGGCCAGCGAGGCGAGGAGCCCTTCCTCGTGCGCGACCACCAGCTTCGCGCCAAGGGCCGCATGCTCCACGCCCGGAGTCTCCGGCAGGGCCTTCCAGAGCGACTCCGCCAGCAGGGCCGCGTCGGCCGTGCGATGGAGGGACATCAGCCAGCCGTAGCTCGTCATCCAGCCGCCCGGGGCCTTCCCCAGATGGACGCGTGTCACCGTCTGCCCATCCTCCTTGCGCATCGACATGCGCGACGGAGGCTCGGTGAGCACGAAGTCGATGGGCCGGGTCCGCTGGAAACTCGGGCCCGCCAGGGGCTGTGGGACGGCGCCCGGCTCGTTGGGATTCGGTGACCGCGAGTAGTAGATGACCGACGTGTACAGCGGCGCGGCGCCCAGGACGTTGTAGACGAAGAGGCCTCGCTCATCCGTCACGACCACCGAGTCACGGGCCAGCGTGCGTCCCTCACGGACCACCTCCACGTCCATGGGGCCGGAAGGCATCCGCCGCGTGAGGTGCGCATCGGGCTCGAGCGTGAACCGCGCGCCGCCCGCGGTCACCGTGACCGGAATCTCCAGGGCGTTGACGAAGAGCACATCCTGGAAGTCCATGGCGTAGCGCACGAGCCCGACGGCCACGAGCGCGCCGGCACCGATTCCGCCCAGCACCCACCACGCGCGGCGGGGAGAAGTCGAAGGGGCACTCACGGCTGGGACTCCTGGGCAAGCGTCGAGGCGGTGAACAGCAAGGGACGGCGGCTCCCCGCTCCAGGCAGATGCCAGCGGTCCACCCACGCGTGGAAGAGCACCTCCGCGGCACGCGGATCCGCCGCGTCCGTGAACAGCTCCAGCGCCGGAGCAGACACGTCCTGTCCCAAGCCCTCCTGCGAGACGGCCCAGACGCGCTGGGCTCCGGTGCTCCCGGACGACGGCTGAAGCACGTCCCGCACCCGGAGGAGCATGACTGGAGCCCCTTCACGGCTGGCCTCCCGGCCTCCATCCACGAGGACGACGCCCTGCCCCAGCGCCTCGTCCATCACCCGCTGCCACGCGGTCACGAGCCGCTCCGACGGATCGTCCTTCCGAAATTCTCGCCCCCCCTCCCACGCCACGGTGACGCGGCGGCCGTGGGCTCGCGACATCGCGTTCAGCAGCCCCGTGAAGAACACACGCGACGGTGCCGCGGCCCCCTGCGGGTCCAGCCGAGCCTCGAGCCGCTCGCGGACCTGCGCCAGCTCCGCGTCCACCCGGGCCTGGGCCTGGGGGGCGAACCGTGTCCCGGGCCGCTCGCGCAGGTAGGTCAGCACGGCGGCCAGCCCCGGCTGCGCCGCGACCCGCGTCCAGACGTGCGCTTCCGCCCGCCGCGGCTGCGGCAACACGGAGAGGCCTACCAGCAGCACGCCCACACACGCGGCGGCGGCCGCGCGCAACCAGGGCGAGCTGCTCCGCTCCGTGCCGACATGGCCGTGGGTGTCGGCGCGGGCCAGCAGCTCCGCGGGCAGGTGCTCCACGCCACTCTCCGCATCGAGCATCCCCCGGCCGAGCAGCTCCAGCACCCGGCGGCGCCGGGCAACCAGCTCCTGCGCCACGCCTTCCGCCTTCTTCTGGCCGCGCACGTTCAGCACCACGCGCAACCCGTTGAACTTCATCTCCAGCTCGGTGTGCTTGTAGACGCCGTTGGTCTGGTGGTTCACCAGCCGCAGGTCCTGCAGGTGCACGAGGGGCCACACGAGGACGGTGTCGATCTTCACCATCACCAGGTGCAGCGGATGGATGGTGTTGAAGGCCCCATAGGGGCTCGCCAACACCCGCAGGAGGTAGCGGACCACGGCGTAGGTGCTGGCGAAGAAGAGCGCGGAGAAGAACGCGCACCACAGCCAGTCGCCGGCGCTCCGCGCCTCGGTGCCGAGGAAGCAGTGCGCGAGCATGAGCCCGGTGACCGTGGCGAACGCGAGCGAGAACGCCGCCGGGATCCCCCAGTTGGAGGTCGTGCGCCAGCCGTTCGAGCGCTCGGCCTCCGCATCGAGCCATTCGCGCGTGATGGCCGGCAGGGCGTCGATGTCCAGGCTGACGCACGTCGGGTACGCGATCTCGGTGGTGCTCTCCGGGTTGAAGCGCCGGCCGAACGCGAGCAGCTGGTTCGCGCCCTGGGACTTCTGCTGGGAGAAGAGATGCGCGGCGGCCGAGGAGAGCTGGCCGCCGGTCCAGCGGCGCAGCTCGGCGTCCGCGCTCTCCGGAACTTCAGCATCGAGCTGCTCCAATTCCTTCTTGGCCGCGGCGTCCTGGCCGAACTCCAGCATCGTCGCGATGCGCCGCACCTTGAGGGCGAGCACGTCCATCCGCGAGATGCCGGGCAGCGACTGGGCCTCTTCGAGCACCTTGAGCGCATCCGCCACCTGCCCCATGGCCTCCAGGCAGTCCGCCAGCGCCACGCGTGGGGCCACCTCCGAAGGGCCGTGCTTGCCCGCGCGCCAGAAGGCGTCCGCTGCCTCCTTCATTCGCTCCAGGCGGACCAGCGCCCAGCCCCGTTGCAGGTGCCCCCGCCAGTGCTCCGGTGCTCGCGCGAGCAGGGCGTCGAACTCCGCCAGCGCCTCCTTGGCGTCGCCCTCGTAGAGGAAGTGACGGCCCAGCAGGATTCGCGCGTCGTGGAAGTCCGGCTGCTCGTTGAGCAGCACGGTGAGATACCTGCGGCCGCCGACCTTGTCACCGGACTCGAACAGGTTGATGGCCTCCTGGAGGGCGGCGTTCTTCTCCGCCTCCGGGCCGTCCGCCTGTTGCGCGGCGCTGGCGTCGAAGGCCTGTCGCGCTTCGGGGTCGGAGAGCAGCTCGTACGCTTCGCGCAGGCGCCGGAAGTCCTCCGGATGCGTCTCCGGCGGGGTCTGCCGGACGCGCTCGAAGTAGGCCTTCTTGATGACGCGGGCATCCGCGTCCTTCTCGACGCCCAGCACCTCGTAGGGGTTCTGGCGGGGCTCGTTGTTCACCTTCGCTCCAGTCCTGGCGTGTTCACGGCCGTATTCACGAGCCGCCACGCTTCATCCAAGCTGTCCACCGCGATCAATCGCAGTCGCCCGGACACCTCGGGTGGCAGCGTCGCCACGTCGTCCAGGTTGCGGCGCGGGTGCAGCACCACGCGCATGCCTTCGAGGTACGCGGCCACCAACTTCTCGTGCACGCCACCCACCCGCCGCACTTCACCGTTCAGCGTGATCTCTCCCGTCACGGCCAGCCGCGCGGGCAACGGGCGCTGCGTGTACGCGGAGAGCCCCGCCAGGCAGAGCGCGAGGCCGCAAGACAGACCGTCCTTGCCGACCTCGGTGTCCGTGTAGTGCAGGTGCAGGTCATAGCGGGCCGTGAGCGTTCCCAGGCTCAGCGCGGGCGCGCGGGCACGCACCACGCTGAAGGCCACGTCCGCGGCCTCCTGCCCTTCAGGCCCCACGCGACCACTGCACCGCAGCACGCCTCGCCCGGGGACCACCACTGCCTCCAGCGGAGACACATGCCCGCCTCCGGGATGCCAGCCGAGCACGCCCAGGCGCCCGACCGCGGGCAGGTCGCGCGCGAGCAGACGGCGACGTTCGGCGACCTCGGCCTCGCGCCCCGCTACCACCAGCGATTCTCCGTTCGAGGCCGCGCGGGCATAGAGCTCGCCAGCTTCATCCAGTGCTCCAGCTTCGAGCCGCGAATCTCCCAGACGCAGCGCCGCGGCCCCCGGTGCTCCTGGCAAATCGAGCACCGCGCGCCGGGCCTCCTCGACCTGGGCGGCGGGACGCCCCTCCAGCCACAGCAGCTCCGCGCGGAGCAGCGCCGCGGCGGCGCTGCTCCGGGTCGCCGCGGGAGCAACGACGAGCTGCCGCTTCGCCTCCGCGACCGAGCCCCGGGACAGCGCTTCGACGGCCGCGTCGAGCTTCGCCTCGGTGAGCGCGGCGCGCGCCGTGGGCAGCTTGAGCGCCTGCACGGCCTGCTCCAGGGGCGGCGCGTCCAGCATGGCGGTGGTGGCCGGCAGCCCGAGCGCCGCGCGAGCCCCGAGCACCGACTCCGCGAGGCGCGGGTCCTCGGGCGCGAGCATCCGGGCCCGCCTCAGCGCGGGCAGGGCTTCGGCTGGACGGTTCGTGCGCTCGCACAGGCGGATGACGGCGCGCCACGCATCCAACTCACCGGGGGCGGCTTCAATTGCCTCGAACGCATGCACGAGCGCGTCGTCCGGATGATCCTCCTCAAGGAGCGAGATGAACTCCGCGCGCAGGGACGCATCGCGCGGAGTGTCGCGCACGGACGCCTCCAGCAACTTCAGCGCGTCCGCGCGCTTTCCGTCGCGCGCCAGCGCCCCGCACAGCAGACGGCGTGCAGGCCCGCCTCCGCCCAGGCCCAGCGCCTTGCGCGCATGCTCCGCGGCGCCGCGAAAGTCGCGCTCCTGGAAGAGCGCTTCCGCCAATGCCAGTCGCGCCGACGATTCGGCCGGGCGCAGCACCACCGCGCGCTTGAGCTCTGTCAGGAGCATGCGTGCTCCAGGAGGAGTGCTTCGGCCAAGACCAACCGCGTCGAGAGTTTGTCCTTGCGCGGCATGACCGAGCGCTCAAGTCCCGTCAGGAGCATGGGTGCTCCAAGCAGTGCGCGCCAGCCAATGCCAACCGCACCGAAGGTTTGGCCGGGCGCAGCGCCACCGCGCGCTCGAGTTCCGTCAGGAGCATGGATGCGCCAAGCAGTGCGCTCCGGCCAAGGCCAACCACACCGAGAACTTGTCCTTGCACTGCATGACCGCGCCTGAGTTCCATCGGGGACATGCGCGCTCCAGGAGGAGCGCTTCGGCCAATACCAACCACGCCGAGAGTTCGGTCGAGCGCGGCATGCGCGCGTTGGAGCTCTACCAAGGGCATGCGCGCACCTCGCGCACGAGCACCGGCCCGGCCAAGCCCGACCAGGCCGAGAAGGCGCCACATCACCAGGCACTGACATTCAGTCCGCCGCACGCGCTCGCTCAGCCCAGGTCGAACAGCAGATCGGTCAGCTCGGCGTCCAGGCGGGACGCGGCGACGCGGTCACCCTTCGCACGGGCTTCGCGCAAGGCATTGCACAGCGACTCCAGCCGGGGCCGCACGCTCGCCGGCGCGGTCGCGATCCGTTCAGTCGCCGCGTTCAACAGCGCATCCGCTTCGGCCTCCGGAGGCGCCTGTGCGGCCACCGGCGCGGGGGCGGACACCGGTGCTCCGGGTGCGGGGGCCGCGCCCCAATCGCGCGCCAGCCGCTCCTTCGCCTCCTGCCGCTGCTCCGGCC
This sequence comes from Corallococcus sp. RDP092CA, assembly GCF_041903675.1. Taxonomy (NCBI): domain Bacteria; kingdom Pseudomonadati; phylum Myxococcota; class Myxococcia; order Myxococcales; family Myxococcaceae; genus Corallococcus; species Corallococcus sp. RDP092CA. The sequence continues at coordinate 60,817 of NZ_JAYESI010000041.1, forward strand.
CCAGGCGCTGTGAGCGCTTGTCCACCACCAGCGTGGCCTCCTTGCCCGTGGAGACGACTCGCGTCGTGACGTCGAGGATGCCGTTGATGTCGTAGGTGAACGTGACGGCGACCTTCTCCGCGCCCGCGCGCCCGGGCGGCACGCCCTCCACCGTGTACGCGTCCAGGAACAGGTTGTCCTTCACCAGCCGCGCCTCGCCCTGGAACACGCGGATCTCCACCGCGCGCTGCCCCTCCGCCGTGGTGGCGAAGGTCTCCGTGCGCGACACCGGCACCGTCGTGTTGCGCGGGATGAGCGGCGAGAAGACCCCGCCCACCCGCTCGCGCCCCACCGTCGCCTGCACCTCCACGCCCAGCGTGAACGGACACACGTCGGTGATCATGATGCCGTGCGCGGCGCTCATCGCGCCCGTCTTCAGCCCCGCCTGAAGCGCGGCCCCCAGCGCCACCGCCTCGTCGGGGTGGACGCCATCGCGCGGCTCGCGCCCGAAGTAGTCGGCGAGCAGCCGACGCACCAGCGGCACTCGCGAGCTGCCCCCCACCAGCACCACCTCCGCGATGGACTTCTTGGACAGCTTCGCGTCCTTCAGCGCGCTCTCCATCGGCTCGAGCGTGGAGCGCACCAGGTCGGTGATCAGCGCCTCGAACCTCGCGCGCGTCACCTCCACCTCCAGCGACGCGGGCGTGCCGCCCCTGCCCGGCGCGAGGAACGGCACGATGACAGGCGTGGACTCCACGGACGTGAGCGCGATCTTCGCGGCCTCCGCCGCGGCCTTGAGCCGCACCTGCGCCGCCAGGTTCCCTGCCAGCGACACGCCGTGGGCGCGCTCGAACTCCGCGCCCAGCCACGCGGCCAGCGCCTGATCGAAGTCGCTGCCTCCCAGCTGGTTGTTGCCCGCGGAGGCCTTCACGTCCAGCACGCCCTGGAACATCTCCAGCACCGACACGTCGAACGTGCCGCCGCCCAGGTCGTAGACCAGCACGTACTGCTCTGCGTCCAGGTGGTTCACGCCGTACGCGAGCGCCGCGGCGGTGGGCTCGTTGAGCAGCCGCTCCACCTTGAGCCCCGCGAGTTCGCCCGCGTCCTTGGTCGCCTGGCGCTGGGCATCGCTGAAGTAGGCGGGCACCGTGACCACCGCCTCCGTCACCGCGCCGCCCAGCGCCCGCTCCGCGTCCTCACGCAGCGCGCGCAGGATGAGCGCGGAGATCTCCGTGGGGCTGTAGCGCCGGTCCCCGAGCGTCACCGGCAGATCGCGGCCCATGCGCCGCTTCACCTCCGCGATGGTGCGCTCCGGATGCACGAGCAGCTGCGCCCGCGCGGACTCGCCCACATGCAGCCGCCCCTCCGCGTCCAGCCCCACCACGGAAGGCGTGAGGTGTTTCCCCAACCGGTTGGTCAGGAGGTTGGGACGGCCCGCGCTGTCGAGCGCGGCCACCAGCGAGTGCGTGGTGCCCAGATCGATGCCAACGACGTGACTCATGCGAGGTGAACCCAGGGCCTTTCGGCGAAGGACCGCGAGCGGCGGACTAGGACTCCGGCGGAGTCCACGGCTGAGCAGGCGCGGCGACGGCGGGAGTGGGAGCGGCGTACATGCGGCGCAGCTGCGCCAGCCCCTCCGCGCTGATCCCCGCCTGCTGGGCGATCTCCAGCGCGCGCTCCGGCGACGCGTGGGTCACCCACCTCCACTTGTACGAAGCGATGAGCCCTCCGATGCAGGCCAGGCCCAAGAGGCCGACGGGGATGGCGCTCCCCTCGTGATTCGAGAAGGAGAAGAAGCCGAAGAGCAGCGAGAATGCCCCCACGACAATGAAAAGGAGGCGCGCCCACGCCGTGAGCACGGACTTGCCGCTCATGGAGATGGCCTGTCCGCGCCAGCCGTTGCCCTCCTCGGCCACGACGAGCCAGCCCTCCAGCGGGATGAGCGGCACGAAGTTGATGTGACCGAACTTCGTCGCCACGTAACCGAGGCCCGGAATCGCATCACACTTGCCGAAGAGCCTCGAACCAAAGATGACCATGTGCTTCCCCCTCTAGACCTTCGCGCGGTGCCGCGAGGCACCCGGTCGCGCGAGCGCGAATCCTGCGGCACCGGGGCGAACGCGCGCAATCCCCCGCCCCGGGTAGGACAGTGGCTCACGACTCCGTGAGCCACCGCCATCCATGCAATACGGACAAGACAGGCAGGACTGGCGCTCAAAACGCCCCGAGTGCACCTCTCCTCCGACGCCGCGTCACTCAGGGCCGGTACACGCAGCGGAACCCCACCCCGGTCAGACCGTTCTTCGGGTACGCGAGGCCGCGGTGGGCGGACCGGAACAGCGAGGGCACGTGATTGAGCCAGGAGCCTCCCTTGTGGACGGGCTTCGCCGGCTCACCGGAGGGCCCGACAGGCGCAGCCTCGCCCAGTTGCTCCTGGTAGCCGGTGGAGGTCCACTGCCACACGTTCCCGGCCATGTCGCAGAGCCCCCAGCCGTTGCAGCGCGGCCCGGCGTGGACGACCGGGGCGGTGCCGCTGAGGCAGCCGCGCGACGCGCAGGACACCGAGCCGACCACGTGCTCCACCTCGAACGACTCGCCCCACCAGAAGGCGGAGACCGTCGAGGCGCGCACGGCGTACTCCCACTCCGCCTCCGTCGGCAGCGCGCCCCCGGCAAGCTCGCAGTAGGCCCGCGCGGCGCGCCAGTCCACGCAGTTCACGGGGTGCGCCGCGCGCTCGGAGTCCAGGTTGCAGCGGCCGAGCCACCCCTCCGGGGTCTCCGCATCGGTCCACCAGCGCGCCTGCGGGTCCTTCGCGCGCACCTGCTCACGTCGCGCGGCGAAGGCCCGCACCGTCACGGGCGTCACGTCCATCCGGAAGCGCTCGAACGCGACCTCCGTCCGGGGCCCCTCGTCCACGTCCCGCCCCGGCTCACCCGCCGGTGAGCCCATCTCGAAGCGCCCGGCCGGCAGCCACACCGATTCCGGCGAGGGAGAGGGCTCCACGCTGGCGACGCGTGGAGCCGTGATCTCTTTCGCGGTGCCACAACCCGCCATGAACACAAGGAGCGCAGCGCCCGAAGAGACCAGGAACGAAGTCGAAGGTGTCATCGAGAGGCATGTTCGAACTTCGCGGCCTGGTACTCCAGCAGCACATCACAGCCCCCCAGCTCCGGCTGGTGCGTGGCGAGGACTCGCGCCCTCAGGATGACAGGCTGGAAGTACGTGTTCCAGACGTGCCGGGCGCATTCCCGATACTGACGCGCATCAGGCGATCCAGGTCCACGCTCATCGACCCACGTCCTCCAGCAACGACACGATGAAGGCGTCACACGCGTCCTTCATCGGCGGCCGGAAATCCAGCTTGATGCGGCGACGCTCCGCGAGGACCGTCACCCCCATCCTCGGGTTGCGTGTCTCCTTCGCGTAGGTCTCCCGGTAGAGGCCCGTCCCGCGCTTCTGCCAGTTCGGCAGGTCGTTGAAGTTCACGCCCCGCTGGAAGAGCAGCGCGTTCTTCTCCGCCACCGACAGGCACGCGAGCATGGCCGTGGCATCCGCCACGCCCTTCCCTTCACGGCGCAGCCTCCAGTAGCAGTGCGCGGGCAGCGCGTTGCGGTGCGCGTCCTCGCTGCGCCAGCGGAAGTAGTCGCGCACGAGCCCGGCGTTCGCGGCTCGCAGCTGCGGCTGTCGAACGGGCCCAGGTCCCCGAACACGCCGGGCAGCACGCACAGGTCGTGCGCGGTCTCGAACACGCGCATCTTCGCGTCCAGCTCATCGAACTTCACGTTGCCCCTCCTCCACGGTGAAACCGTCCGGCCCCAGCCGGGCGAAGAACAGCGCGTCGAAGCCCTCCTCGGGCTTCCGGGACCTGCAACCGCTTGTAGGTGCCGAGCACGCCCACCAGCGGCCCCCCCTGCTCCGCCGGCCGCAGGTCGTTGCGCACGAGCGCGTCCGCCACCTTCGACTGGAAGTAGAGCCCCACCCCGCGGAAGCCGAACGGCTTCGCGGCGGCGATGTAGCGGGAGCGCTCCGCCGCTCGCGGGGACTTCGGGCCGCTCAGGCGCGGCAGCACCCGACAAGCCCCCAGACGCTCACCCGGTGAGGCCGGCGGCGACGGCTGCGCGACAGCGGCCCTTCCAGAAGGTGGACCCGCGTGGGCGGGCTGTTGTATCCCCGGAGTGCCGGAGCGGCCCGGGTGAACGCCGGCCATCGCAGGCATGGATGGCGGGAGGAAAGTCCGGGCTCCACAGGGCAGGGTGCTGGCTAACGGCCAGTCGAGGCGACTCGCAGGAAAGTGCCACAGAAAACAGACCGCCCGTTCCCGAGAGGGGGCGGGTAAGGGTGAAACGGTGCGGTAAGAGCGCACCGCGTCCGGGGTGACCCGGACGGCACGGTAAACCCCACCTGGAGCAAGAGCCAATAGGAGCGCGTCCCCGAAAGGGGACAGGGATGGCCCGTCCCATGCGCTCGGGTTGCTCGCTGACGAGGCCCCTGGGCAACCAGGGCCCTAGATGAATGTTCGCCGCCCATCCCGAAAGGGGTGGGAACAAAACCCGGCTTACAGGGCCGCTCCGGTTTTTTCCTGTCACCCGCCCACGGGGACCTGCGCCAGCAGGATGCGCCCCCGACCGTCATTGCGCACCGCCTCCGGGTTGGTGAGCGGCAGGCGGCTGTCGTTGCGCGGCTCCCACAGGCCCATCCACACGTTCAGCGCGCGCGGCGTCGCGCCCTGCGGCAGCGCGATGACGAACTCGTCCTTCACCGTCTCCCCCACCTTCCACTGCGTGGTGGGGTACAGGCCGCCCGCGGGCTTGTGGTCCAGGTTGAGGCGCTCCATGCGCCCGTCCGCGTCCTCCACGTGAACGAAGACGAGGTAGTCCTCCTCAATCGGCTGGAGCACCTTGAAGAAGACGGTGACGCGACCCTGGTCTCCCACGGGGATGCGTCCCGGCTGCACCGACGCGCCCACCACCTCCACCTTGCCGCCCAGGTTGGCGCCGCTGCGGATGGACAGCGGCGGCACCTGGGCGACGGTAGCCGCGCGGCGCTCCTGGTCGCTGGCCCCGCCGGGGGCCTCCACGATGCAGGCGCTGGCACTCCCCAGCAGGACGGTGGCGGTCAACAGGACGTTCAGGGGCGGAAGGCGCATGACGGAGGGCCGTTCTACCCGGCCACGGGCGCTGCATCCAACTGCGCGTTGGTGTATGCGGAGCGGCGATGAAGACCCCGACCCCCCTCGACGCGCTCCTGGCGCAGGTGCCCCCCCCCCCCCCCCCCCCCCCCCCCCCCCGGGGCGGGGCCGCGCCCGCGGGGCCGG
>NZ_JAYESI010000042.1:0-65476 GCF_041903675.1 Corallococcus sp. RDP092CA
GCGCCGCCCGTCTTCGCCAGCACCTTCGTGATGGCCGCCGTCAGCGACGTCTTGCCGTGGTCCACGTGCCCAATCGTTCCGATGTTCACGTGGGGCAGGCTGCGATCGAACTTTTCCTTGGACATGAACCGCTCCTCACGACGCCGCCGGTGCAACCCCGGCGGTCTGGGACTACGGGGGAACTTCCGAGGGGTGCTGCGTGTGCTTCAAAGCCGCTGGAACGTCAACAGAATTCGCCCGGCGGTTCCCCTGGCGAGCGGGAGGTCAGTAGCCCGCGTTGAGCGCGGACTTGGGCGCGGGTGCGTAGTGCTTGAACTGCATGGTGTAGGTCGCCCTTCCCTGGCTCTTGCTCCGCAGGTCGGTCGAGTACCCGAACATGGCGGCCAGGGGCACCTCCGCCTGGATGGCCTGCACCCCGCCGGGCCGGGGCGTCATGCCCAGGATCTTCCCGCGGCGGCCGTTCAGGTCTCCGATGACGTCGCCCATGGCGGCCTCCGGGGTGACGACCTCGGTGGCCATGATGGGCTCCAGGAGGACGGGGTTCGCCGCGCGGACCGCGTCCTTGAAGGCCATGGAGCCGGCGATCTTGAACGCCATCTCCGTCGAGTCCACGTCGTGCATGGAGCCGTCGTAGGCCTCCACCTTCACGTCCACCATGGGGTAGCCGGCGACCGGGCCGTTCTGCATGGCCTCCCTCGCGCCGTCGCGCGCGGCGTCCACGAACTCCTTGGACACGGCGCCGCCGGCGATGGTGCTGACGAACTCGAAGCCCTTGCCGGGCTCGTTCGGGGACACGCGCAGGTTGATGTGGCCGTACTGCCCCTTGCCGCCCGTCTGGCGGATGTACTTGCCCTCCGCCTCCTTCGTCGTCGTCACCGTCTCGCGGTAGGCCACCTGGGGCTTGCCGATGTTCGCGTCCACCTTGAACTCGCGCAGGAGCCGGTCGACGATGATCTCCAGGTGCAGCTCGCCCATGCCGGCGATGAGCGTCTGGCCCGTCTCCTCGTTGGTGCGCACGCGGAAGGACGGGTCCTCCATGGCCAGCCGCTGCAGGGACTGGAGGATCTTGTCCTGGTCCGCGGTGGACTTCGGCTCGATGGCGATGTCGATGACCGGCTCCGGGAACTCCATCCGCTCCAGGATGATGGGCTGCTTGTCGTCACAGAGCGTGTCGCCCGTGGACGCCAGCTTCAGGCCCACCACCGCGCAGATGTCGCCAGCGTAGCACTCCGTCAGCTCGTCCTTCTTGTCCGCGCGCATCTGCACGAGCCGACTGACGCGCTCGCGCTTGCCCTTCACGGAGTTCCACACCGCCGTGCCCGCCTCCAGCTTCCCCGAATAGACGCGCAGGAACGTCAGCGTCTGCGAGGAGAAGGACGGGTCGTTCATGATCTTGAACGCCAGCGCGCTGAAGGGCGCGTCGTCGCGCGTCTCACGGACCGCGTCCTCCCCCTTGGGCGTCTTGCCGTGCACCGGCGGGATCTCCAGCGGGTTGGGCAGGTAGTCCACCACCGCGTCCAGGAGCGGCTGCACGCCCTTGTGGCGGAACGCCGAACCGCAGAACACCGGGAACAGCTTCAGCCCCACGCAGCCCTTGCGGATGGCGCCGCGGACCTCCTCCTCCGTCAGCTCCTGGCCCTCCAGGAACTTCTCCGTGAGCGCGTCGTCCTGCTCGGCGGCGGCCTCCAGCAGCTCCCCGCGGGCAGCGGCGGCGGCCTCCTGGTACTCCGCCGGGATGTCCACGACCTCGAAGCGGCTGCCCTGCTCCGCGTCCTGGAACACCAGCGCCTTCATGCGCACCAGGTCGATGACGCCCTTGTGCTTGTCCTCGCTGCCCAGGGGCAGCTGCATGCGCACGGGGCGCGCGCCCAGCTTCTCCTTGATGGTGCCGACGGACATCTCGAAGTCCGCGCCCACGCGGTCCATCTTGTTGATGAAGCAGATGCGCGGGACCTTGTAGCGGTCCGCCTGGCGCCACACCGTCTCCGACTGCGGCTCCACGCCGTTGACCGCGTCGAACACCGCGATGGCGCCGTCGAGCACGCGCAGCGAGCGCTCCACCTCGATGGTGAAGTCCACGTGGCCCGGCGTGTCGATGATGTTCACGCGGTAGCGCTGGCCCGCCCGCTCCCAGAAGGCGCTGATGGCCGCGGAGGTGATGGTGATGCCGCGCTCGCGCTCCTGCACCATCCAGTCCGTGGTGGTGGTGCCTTCGTGCACCTCGCCCATCTTGTGGATGGCGCCTGTGTAGAACAGGATCCGCTCGGTGGTGGTCGTCTTGCCGGCATCGATGTGCGCCATGATGCCGATGTTGCGGTAGCGCTCGAGTGGGAACTCACGGGGCATGACTCGGTTCCTTCTGGACGTCTCAAGGTGCTGCCAGGGCTGACAAACGAAACCGCCCGGACGCTGGCAGCGCATCCGGGCGGCGACCGCGAAGCCCCTGACGGGACCTACCAGCGGTAGTGAGCGAAGGCCTTGTTGGCTTCCGCCATCTTGTGCGTGTCTTCACGCTTCTTCACCGCGTTGCCGCGGTTGTTGGCGGCGTCCATGATCTCGCCGGCCAGCTTCTCCTGCATGGTCTTCTCACCGCGCGCCTTGGCGTAGGTGATGATCCAGCGCATGCCCAGCGCGACGCGGCGGTCCTGGCGGACCTCCACGGGCACCTGGTAGGTGGCGCCACCGACGCGGCGGCTCTTCACCTCGAGGACGGGCTTGACGTTGTCCAGGGCCTTCTTGAAGACCTTGAGGGGATCTTCCTTCGCGCGCTCCTCCATGAGGGCGAAGGCGCCGTAGCACACGCCCTCCGCGATGGACTTCTTCCCCTTGCGCATCAGGTCGTTGACGAACTTGGTGACGAGCCGGTCCTGGAACTTCGGATCCGGGAGAATCTTCCGCTTGGCGACTACGCGACGACGAGGCATCTCTTCCCTTACGCCCCACTCTCCCCGCTCGGAGGAAAGCCTTGTTCAGGGGCTTCAAGAACGACTGCTTGGGACTTCCAGGGACACTCCCCAGGGTGTGGGGCCAGCGTCCGACACTTCTTCAGGTACCGCGAAGGTGTTCCGCGCCAACGACGCGCGGGGGACCGACTAGCTGGGACGCTTCGCGCCGTACTTCGAGCGGCTCTGCTTGCGACCGGCGACGCCCACGGAGTCCAGCGTGCCGCGGATGATGTGGTAGCGAACGCCCGGGAGGTCCTTCACGCGGCCACCGCGGATCATGACCACCGAGTGCTCCTGGAGGTTGTGACCCACGCCGGGGATGTAGGAGGTGACCTCGATGCCGTTGGTGAGGCGCACGCGGGCCACCTTGCGGAGGGCCGAGTTCGGCTTCTTCGGGGTCGTGGTGTAGACGCGCGTGCAAACACCGCGCTTCTGGGGGCACTCCTTCAGGGCAGGGCTCTTGCCCTTGATGTTGAGCTTCTCGCGGCCCTTGCGGACGAGCTGGCTGATGGTCGGCACTGAAACCTCTTCTTCGTGGGAACCCCGCGTCCGGCGACACGAAAGCGGAGCATATCTACCTACAGGCTACACAAAAGGCCCGCGAGTATAGGGAGGGCCCCTCGGGTGTCAAGCATGGCTTGCCCCTGGGCCAGAACCGGCCAGAGGACCCGGGTGCATTCCCCCGACACCCGAAAAACCTGGGTCTGCGACAACGGGCGGACGCTCTACTCCCTTACGGCCCTAGAAGTCGAGGACCATCACGATCGCGTCCTCGCCCTCGTCCACGTAGTAGTTCGGGCGGATGCCGACCGGACGGAAGCCCAGTGAGCGGTAGAGGTTGAGGGCGGACTCGTTGCCCCGGCGCACCTCCAGGGTGGCCAGGGAGCAGCGGCGGGCCACGCCCCGGCGAAGCACCTCCTCCATCACCGTGCGCGCGACGCCCCGGCGGCGGTGCAGCGGGGCGGTGGCGACGTTGAGGACGTGGACCTCGTCGTGGACGATCCAGAAGATGGCCAGGCCCAGGAGCTCCACGCCGCCCTCGGAGCGGGGCTCCTCCACGAGGAGGATGGTGGACCAGTCGTGCTGGAGCTCGCGCCCGAGCAGCTCCGTGGACCAGGGGTTCTTGAAGGACGCCTTCTCCAGCGCCATCACCGCCGGCATGTCGTCCACGGTCATCTGCCGGATGAGGAAGCCCTTCCCCTTGTCGGGCGTGCCGTCCTCCCGCAGCCGTCTCATCGCCGTGCCTCCCGCGCGAAGGGCGCCACCCGCCGCACCTGCGCCGACCTGCGTACTTCAGCCAGGGCCTGGGCCGCCAGCTCTCCGTAGCGCGCCCGCACCAGCTCCTCGCGGATGGCCGTGCGCGCCGCCTGATCGAACTCACCGGGGTACAGGTCCCGGTGGGCGTCATAATGGTGGCGGACCTCCGCCTCGCTCACCTGTGCCTTCAACCGGACCCGACTGTCGAGGATTCGCTCCGCCCGCAGGCCCCGCGCCAGCACGGCCTCCAGCGCGGCCCGGTCCACGCCATGCCGATCCAGGAAGCGCCGGAGCGCCTCCTCCCCGCCCAGCCGGGCCCGGAAGGCGTCCAGCCGGGCCGCCACCTCCGCCGGCTCCGCCGGGAAGGCCTGCAGGCGGTCCGCGCTCAGCACCTGGAGGCGCTGGTTGATGGACAGCTCGAGGGCGCCCTGGAGCGTCTGCTCATCCAACGTCTGGGCGGCGGCCTGCACGGCCCCCCGCTGGATCAGCGCCACCCGGGCCTCCATCTCCAGCTCGCTCAGGGTCAGGACCTGGCCCTCGATGACCGCCACGACGCGGTCCACCACCCTGCCCTCCCGCACGCTGGGGGCAGGCGGGGCGGCGCGGGCGGTCGTTCCGAACGCCAGGTCAGCCCCCAGGGCCATGGGGAGCAGCCCACACGCCAGCCACAGGGGGGCCTTCCGGCGGGCGCGCGGTGGTGGCATGGCCTTCCTCATCTCGCGGCGACTGTAACCATCGCGGCCCTGTCCGGACATCCCGTGCTGGCGCTCACCGCCCCGCTGGTTACGTTCTCCCTTGTCGGGTACTGCACCACCCTAAGAACTTATGGCTGACGACTACTACCAGATTCTGGGCGTGCCCCGGACGGCCTCGGCGGACGACCTCAAGAAGGCCTTCCGGAAGCTGGCGCGCCAGCACCACCCGGACGTCAACCCGGGCGACAAGGCCGCGGAGGAGAAGTTCAAGCGCATCAACACGGCCTTCGAGGTGCTGGGCGACCCGAAGAAGCGCGCGCTCTATGACGAGTTCGGCGAGGACGCGGAGAAGATCGGCTTCGACGAGAAGAAGGCCGCGGCCTACCGCCAGTACCGCGCCGCCCAGGCGGCCGGGGGCAGCGGGGGCGGCGGCATCCCCTTCAGCACCGAGGGCGTGGACCTGGGGGACCTCTTCAACGACATCTTCGGGCGCTCGGGCGGCGGAGGCGGAAGCGGCGGCTTCGACATCAACGACCTCTTCGGCCGGGGCCGGGGTGGCAGCCGGTCCACGGCGGCCGAGCGCGGCGACGACCTGACGACGCGCGTCCACATCTCCCTCGCGGAGGCCGTCACCGGCACCGAGCGCACCCTGACCCTCCAGCGGCCGGGCCGCTGCTCCAAGTGCCATGGCGAGGGCAACACGGGGAAGCTCGTGACGTGCCCCACCTGCAACGGCACGGGCCGGGCCCGGCGGGCCGGCGGCGTGTTCGGCGGGTCCGGCGTGTGCCCCACCTGCCGCGGCAGCGGGAAGGCCCCGGAGCCCTGCCCCCAGTGCGGCGGCAGCGGCATCCAGGAGGAGACGACCCGGCTGACGGTGAAGATCCCGGCGGGCGTCGTCACCGGCTCCAAGGTGCGGCTGGCCGGCCAGGGCGCGGCGGGCCTCCAGGGGGGCCCTCCGGGGGACCTCTACATCGAGACGGAGGTGGCCGAGCACCCGCTGGTGCGCCGCGAGGGCGATGACCTCTACCTGGACCTGCCGGTGACGGTGTCCGAGGCGCTCTTGGGCGGCGAGGTGCGCGTGCCCACCTTCCAGGGGGAGGTGACGCTGAAGGTGCCGCCGGGCTCCCAGTCCGGCCGGAAGATGCGGCTCAAGGGGCGGGGCGTCCCGTCGCTGAGGGGCGGCCCCCCGGGCGACATGTACCTGTTGCTCCAGGTGAAGGTCCCCGAGGAGGCCACGGCCGAGGTCCGGGCCGCCGCGGAGACCCTGGCCCGGGCCTACCGGGGCGACGTGCGCCGGGAGCTGACGTTGTAGTTGTCGTTGCCACTTGTCCTGGAAGGCGCACCGTCCTACATGGCGCCTCCACTCTTCCGAATCCGGAGCGGGTACGTACCTATGGGTCTCTTCGATTTCCTCTCGGGCGGCTCGGGCCCGGAAAAAGCGCTCAAGCTCAAGTCCAAGGTGACCCAGAAGTACGGGGAGCCATCCACGCGGCAGAAGGCCCTGCAGCAGCTGGGGGAGATGCAATACCCCGAGGCCGTCACGGTGCTGCTCAGCCGGTTCACCATCACCGTGGACCCGCTCACCACCGACGCGGACGAGAAGGAGCACACCTTCGAGCTGATCAAGCACTTCGGCGAGGCCGCCGTCGAGCCGGTCAGCGCCTTCCTCAAGACGAGCGACCAGGCCACGTCCTGGGCGCTGCGCATCCTCCAGGCGCTGCTCTCCGAGGACGCGCTGATGGGCGTCATCACCGACACGCTCCAGCACCTGTCCTCGCGCTACACGCGCGACCCGGAGAAGAAGGTCGTCCTGCTCCACCACGTGCAGGGCAAGCCGGACCCGCGCGTGCCCCCGGCCGTCCTCCCCTTCCTGGAGGACATGTCCGATGACGTGAAGATCGCCGCCATCAACGTCCTGGGGCCCCTGAAGTACGAGCCGGCGCGCGAGCCCCTGCTCAAGCTGCTCACCTCCGAGGACACCGCGCGCCGCGTGCAGACCGTGGCGCTGGCGGCCCTGGCGGAGAGCGGCTTCGGGGTGCAGGGCTACCAGGAGAAGGTGCAGGCCACGCTCGTGGAGCCCTACAGCCTGGACAAGGAAGGCCGCGTCCAGCGGCGCCCCTGAGTCATTCCGGTATCCCCCCGGCCGGAGGGGCTGGGGGGCTGTCGGGCACCTGACACGCTCGGCGTTGGTGGAAGGCGCCGGGCTCCGTCGAGGTTCCCTCCCACGCGAGACATGAAGCAGGATTCGCGCGTGCCATCGAAGAAGAAGGGTCCGCAGCTCGCAGAGGTGGTCCCGCTGCGTCCCGCCACCACCGCGAAGAAGGCCCCACCGAAGCGCGCGGCGAAACCGCCGCCCCCGGTGGACACCGACGCCGCCGCCCAGGCCCTGCTGGAGATGGGCCGGCAGCTCACCGACAACGCGGGCCCCACCGAGGCCCTGCGCGCGCAGTTGCAGACGCTGCACACGCTGCTCAAGCCGAAGGTCTGCTACGTGGCGCGACACTTCCCGTCGCGCAACCAGCTGCACGTGGAGCACGTGCGCGGACGCTACGACGAGCGCGTCACCGCCGCCGTCCCGGGCGAGGGCGTGGTGGGCCGGTGCTTCACCGAGAAGGTGCTGCTGCGCGAGGACGACACCCTCGCCGTGCCCCTGGAGGGGCCGCAGGGCGTGACGGGCGTGCTCGTGGTGCTGGGCGCGCGCCGCAAGGCGTCCGACGTGCTGATGCAGTCGCTGGCGTCGCAGCTCACCGCCGCCTACGAGGTGGCCCGGCTGCGCGACGACAGCGCCCGGCGCAACAAGGACCTGCAGACGGCCATCGCGGGCCTGAAGAGCCTGGAGCAGAACCGCGAGGAGCTGCTCGGCAACGTGTCCCACGACTTGAAGAACCCGCTCACCACCATCAAGGCCTACCTGGCCATGCTGGGCCGGGAGAAGCTGGGCGCGCTGACGGACGGGCAGCGCCGCGCGGTGCAGATCTGCGATCGCAACGCGGACCGGCTGCTCCAGCAGGTGAACGACCTGGTGCTGATGTCCCGGCTGTCGTCCGGGAAGATGCAGCTCAACCAGCGCCCCTTCGGCCTCAAGGCGGTGGCGGAAGAGGTGGTGCGGGGGCTGGGCGCCGTCGCGGAGCACAGCCGCGTGCGGGTGGTGATCCCGCCCTGCCCGGAGGTGTTCGTCCGGGGCGACCGCGAGCGCATCTCCGAGGCCATCCACAACCTCGTGGAGAACGGCATCCACCACAGCGAGACGGACGACGTCGTCGAGGTGAGCGTGTCGTCCGCCGAGGGGCTGGGCATCCTCACCGTGAAGGACTCCGGCCAGGGCATGACGGCGGAAGCCCTGGAGCACGTCTTCGACTCCTTCTACCGCGCGCAGCCGGGCATGCCCCGCCCGCCGGGCACGGGCCTGGGCCTGCCGCTGGTGGCGAAGATCGTCGCGCTGCACGGCGGCCGCGTGGACGCGTCCAGCGCGCTGGGCGAGGGCAGCACGTTCCAGATGGTCCTGCCCCTGTTCGCGAGCGCGGTGAGCGCCCCGGACGTGAACCAGGCCACGCCCAAGGCGGGCGGCATCCTCCTGGTGGAGGACGACGTGGACTGCCGCGAGGTGCTGGAGCAGGTGCTGGAGCAGGAGGGCTACCGGGTGATGGCCACCTCCGGGGCCGCCGAGGCGCGCTCCATCCTGTCCCACATCCGGCCGGCGATGGTGCTGTTGGATCTGCGGCTGTCCGGGGAGGACGGCCGGTCCGTGCTCCACTACATCCGCACCACGGAGTCGCTGGCGGACGTGGTCGTCTACATCATCTCCGGCGCGAGCGACGTCGCGTCCCTCACCTCGGGTGAAGGGCCGGACCGCATCGACGGGTACTTCGAGAAGCCGCTGAAGCTGCCCAAGCTGCTGGACACCGTGGCCTCGGTGGTGCGCCCCAAGAGCCGCGGGCCCGCCGTGCCCTGAAAGACGCTCGGGCGCCTTGCCCGCAGAAGAGGTGGATGGAAGGCGCCCCGCCTTGGGTAGTATCCGCGCGGTCCATGAGCACTTCTGTCTATTCCCGTTACCGCGCCGCGTTCGCCCAGGCCCTCGCCGGGGCCCTGGGTGTCCCCGCCGCTGAGATTGAGTCCCAGGTCAAGCCCGCGGAGCCCGCGCACGGCGACCTGAGCTTCGCCACCTTCCCTCTCGCCAAGGCACAGAAGAAGGCGCCCCCCGCCATCGCCGCGCAGCTCGCGCAGGCGCTCCAGGTCCCGGGCCTGGAGGTGAAGGCCGTGGGCCCCTACGTCAACGCGCGCTTCCTGCCCCTCCCCTTCACGCAGGAGGTCATCGACAGCGTGCGCCTGGCCGGGCTGGCCTACGGCAGCGACGCGGAGGACGGCAAGGGCAAGACGGTGGTCATCGACTACTCGTCGCCCAACATCGCCAAGCCCATTGGCTTCCACCACATCCGCACCACGTTCCTGGGCCACTGCATCGCGAACCTGTACCGCGCGCTCGGCTGGCGCGTGGAGGGCATCAACTACCTGGGCGACTGGGGCAAGCAGTTCGGCCTGGTGGCGGTGGGCTTCCAGGAGTACGGCGACCCGGCGCGCATCGACGACATGGCGCACCTGGTCCAGGTGTACGTCCAGGCCAACAAGCGCGCCGGCGAGGACCCCGCCTTCGACGAGAAGGCCCGTGAGTTCTTCCGCCGCATGGAGGCGGGCGAGCCGGAGGCGATGAAGCTCTGGAACCAGTTCCGGGAGACGAGCCTCAAGGGCTTCAAGAAGGTCTACGCCCGGATGGGCATCGACTTCGAGCACATCGAGGGCGAGAGCCGCTACCAGGGCAAGATGGACGCGGTCATCGACCAGATCGCCAGGAAGCCCGGCGTGAAGGAGTCCCAGGGCGCCCTCATCGTGGACATGCCCTACGCGGACGGCGAGCCGCCCGTGCTCCTCAAGAAGAACGACGGCAGCACGCTCTACGCCACGCGCGACCTGGCCGCCGCCGAGGACCGCCACGCGCGCTTCAACTTCGACAAGTCGCTCTACGTCGTCGCGCAGGACCAGGCGCTGCACTTCCGGCAGGTGTTCCGCACGCTGAAGGAGATGGGGCAGCCGTGGGCGGACAGGTGCGTGCACGTGCCGTTCGGCCGCATCCACGGCATGAGCACGCGCAAGGGCCAGGTGGTGGAGCTGGATCAGGTCCTGGACGAGGCGAAGGAGCGGGTGCTCGAGCGCGTGAAGGCGAACATCCAGGACGGCAACCTGGAGACGGACGACGCGGAGGCGCTGTCCGAGCAGATCGGCCTGGGGGCCATCGTCTTCGGCGACCTGAAGCACAACCGCGCCAGCGACTACACGTTCGACTGGGACGAGGTGACCAGCCTGGAGGGGCACACGGGGCCCTATCTCCAGTACGCGCACGCCCGGAGCGCGAACGTGCTGCGCAAGGGCGGCGGCGTGCCCACGGCCTACGATCCGGCGCTGCTCACGCTCCCAGAGGAGCAGGCCCTCGTGCGGGAGCTGATGCGGCTGCCGGACACGGTGAAGGCGGCGGCGGAGCAGTACGAGCCCAGCCTGGTGGCCCGGCTGCTCCTGGACGTGGCGGCGGCCTACAGCCGCTACTACACGGCCGGTAACAAGGACCGCGACAAGCGCATCCTCGTGGAGGGGAATGACGCGGTGCGCGCTGCCCGGCTGGCGCTCACGGACGCGACGCGCATCACGTTGGCGGCGGGGCTCACCTTGCTGGGCATCCCGACGCCGGAAAACATGTAGCCTGGGGGGCTGCGATGGACACCGCGCTGGCGCAGACCGCGACGCAAGGAGAGGCCTTGAAGGAGGAATTCGGTCCCATGTCCCGGGTGCTCGGGGCTCGGTACTTCGACGGGGTGCACTTCCCCCCCGAGGCCGAGAACGAGCTGCGCGCGCTCAGCGCCCGGGGCTTCGTGGTGCACGTCATGCGCACCACGGCGTGGATCAACTTCCTCTACATCGCGTGGGCCATGGTCCGCCGGGCCATGCCGCCCATCCGCGCGGTGGTGAACCTGCGCCCGTGGTTCACCCGGCCCTGGCGCCAGACGGCGCAGGGCGGCGCGGTGGAGGAGCGCTTCCGCTACGCCCGCGAGCAGGGCGGCAGCGGCCTGGTGTTCCTGCGCCGCACGGCGCTCCTGCACGCCTCCGGCAAGGAGACGCGCGAGGACCCCTTCCCCGCCCTGGTGCGGCTGGCGCGCGGCTCCGAGCGGCCGGTGTTCCTGGTGCCGGAGCTGTTCGTCTGGGAGAAGCGCCCGGCCAAGCTCAAGCCGGGCTGGCGCGACGTGGTGTTCGGGAGCCCGGAGGCGCCGGGCTTCGTGCACTCCATGGTGGCGTTCTTCCGCAACTACAAGCGCGCGCAGTTCCGCGTGGGAGAGCCCATCGACCTGCGCCGCTTCATCGAGGACAACCCGGGCGTCAGCGACGAGGTGCTGGCGCGCAAGGTGCGCAGCACGCTGCACGTGTTCCTCGCGCGGGAGACGCGGGCGGTGTTCGGCCCGCCGCAGAAGCCCACGGACCGGCTCATCGAGGAGACGCTGCGCGACCGTCAGCTGCGCAAGACGCTGGACGAGCACGCGGCCGCGACGGGCCGCAGGCCCACGAGCGTCTACCGCGAGGCGAAGCGCAACCTGGAGGCCATCGCGGCCAAGCCCAACCCGTCCGTGCTGGCGGTCATCGCGCCCGTGCTGGAGTGGGTGTTCAACCGCATCTACGACGGCATCGGCGTGGACGAGGCGGGCCTGCACCGCGCGCTCAAGGCCGCGGGCAAGGCGCCGGTGGTGCTCTGCCCCAGCCACAAGAGCCACGTGGACTACCTGGTGATGAGCTGGGTGCTCTGGAACCGGGGCTACACCGCGCCGCTGGTGGCCGCGGGCGCGAACCTGTCCTTCTGGCCCCTGGGCGTGCTGTTCCGCCGCTGCGGCGCGTTCTTCCTGCGCCGCTCGTTCAAGGGCGACAAGGTCTACGCCGCGTCCTTCAAGGCGTACATCAAGAAGCTGGTGCACGACGGCATCCACCAGGAGTTCTTCCCGGAGGGGGGCCGCTCGCGCACGGGCAAGCTGCTCACCCCCAAGCTGGGCATGCTCACCTGGCAGGTGGAGGCGGTGCTGGACGGCGCGCGCAACGACCTCTACTTCGTGCCCGTCTCCATCGACTACGAGAAGGTGGTGGAGTCCGACAGCTACTCGAAGGAGCTGGCCGGCGGGGAGAAGAAGCCGGAGGACCTGAAGGCCCTCTTGAGCGCGCCCAAGGTGCTGGCCGCGCGCTACGGCCGCATCCACCTCACCTTCGACGAGCCGCTGTCGCTGGTGGACTTCATGAAGGCGCGCGGACTGTCGCCGCAGGAGCCGGTGACGGACGAGCAGAAGAAGGGCCTGGTGCGCGCGCTGGGCAACCGCGTGATGTACGGCATCAGCAAGGTGTCCACCGTCACGCCGCACGCGCTGGTGAGCGCGTCGCTGCTGGCCCACCGCCGGCGCGGCCTCACCCAGCGCGAGCTCACGGACCGGATCAGCCTGCTGCGCCGCATCGCCTCCGAGGACGGCGCGCGGCTGTCCAAGGAGCTGGCCAACGCGCCGAGCAACCCGGAGACCCTGGGCCCCATCCAGGACGCGATGCGCGAGTTCATCTCCGACGAGATGGTGCGCACGCAGGAGGCGCGCGGGGAGGTCAGCTACCAGGTGGAGGACTCGCGCCGTCCGGAGATGTCCTTCTACAAGAACACGCTGATGAACCTGGTGGCCGCGCGCAGCCTCGTGGCCAACGCGCTGCTGGCGGGGACGCCCGCGCCGTATGACACCGTGAAGGCCCGCGCGCTGTTCCTGTCGCGCCTCTTCAAGGTGGAGTTCATCTACCGGGTGGGCGCGTCGTTCGACACCATCTTCGCCGAGTGCGTGGAGCGGCTCGTGCGCATGGGCCTGGTCATCCACGAGGGCGACATGCTCACGCGCGCGCCGGAGGCCCACGCCCAGCCGGACCTGGAGTTCCTCGCGGACCTGCTGCGCGACTTCCTGGAGGCCTACCTGCTGGCCGCCATGACGCTGCCGGACGTGGCCGCGGGCGTGGCCACCGACCGCAAGACGTTCGTCAAGCTGGCGCTGGAGACGGGGCGCGGCGAGTACAACGCCGGACGCATCACCGCCGCCGAGTCCCTGGCGAAGACGACGCTGGAGAACGCGGTGGAGTACCTGTTGGATCAGCGCATCCTCGTGGAAGAGGACAAGAAGCTGCGGCTGGGAGACCCGGCCGCGGCGGCGGAGCTGCCCCGGAAGAACCCGCTCGCGGAGGAGATCCGCGCCTACCTCCACCGGGCCTGAAGCAGCGCCCTCCTCCCTCGAAGCGAACGCGGCACCCCACCCCTCTTCCGTCAGGCGGAGCGGGGCCAGGAGACGACACGGTGGACGAAGCCCCCTCTTCCAGCGACCCGCGGCCGGCGGAGGCCCCCGCGCCGCTGTCGCCACCCCACCCCGTGCTCTCCGCGGCCCTGGCCTTTGGCCTCTTCGTGACGCTGGGCGCGGTCGTCCAGCTGCTCAACCCCGCGTTCGGGGTGTGGTTCACGGAGGTGTTCATCTTCCTGGG
The DNA here is from genome assembly GCF_041903675.1 of Corallococcus sp. RDP092CA. NCBI lineage: Bacteria > Pseudomonadati > Myxococcota > Myxococcia > Myxococcales > Myxococcaceae > Corallococcus > Corallococcus sp. RDP092CA. The sequence goes on from NZ_JAYESI010000042.1 coordinate 13,478, forward strand.
CCTCGCGTGGATCATGCTGCGCCGCTCGGGCTACCGGCCCGCCGCGTACGTGGGCCTCACGCCGTTCCCGAGCCTCCCCACCCTGTTCGGCTTCCTGCTGGGCATGGCGAACTTCGTCGCCGTGGTGGTGCCCGTGCAGTTCCTCGCGCAGAAGGTGGCGCCGTCGTGGCTGCGGGAGATGTTCGACGCCTCGCGCCTCTTCGAGGGGCAGTCCCCCGTGGAGCTGGCGCTGCTCCTGGGCGGCGTGTCCGTGGCCGCGCCGCTGTGCGAGGAGTTCTTCTTCCGCGGCCTCTTCCAGCGCGCCCTGACGCCGCCGGCCCCGGCCTCCCCCTGGCGCGCGCTGCTCATCGCGTCCGTGGTGTTCAGCGCGTTCCACCTGGACCCTGTGGGATTCCTCGCCCGCGCGGAGCTGGGGCTGCTGTTCGGCTGGCTCTTCCTGCGCACCGGCTCGCTCTGGCCGGGCATCGCGGCGCACGCGGCGAACAACATCGTGTCGTCGGCGCTGTTCCTCATCGCCACGCACTCGGGCCTGGGGAACGAAGGGGCCTCGGACGACGTGACGGACTGGCGCGCGGTGGTGGGACTGGCGCTGTTCGGCGGGTCCGCGCTGCTGGGCCTGCGCGCCGCGTCCCGGCACTTCCCGGCCGTGTGGGGGCGCGGCACGCCGCCGGGCGACGAAGAGGTGCGCGCCACGAAGCCCGTGCCCCTCTTCGCGCTGCAGCTGCTGCCCTGGGTGGCGGCGGCCACGCTGTCGCTGGTGGGGCTGGGCCTCGTGGACGGGCGTGGCGTGTCCCTGAGCGTCTACGACGTCCAGCACCCGGTGGAGCCGCTGGGCAAGAACGCGGACCCGGCGCTCCAGGCGGAGCGCAAGGCCCTGCGGCAGCTCCGCAACGCCGTGCGCCGGGGCGAGGCGCCCATGGAGGCCTACGAAGAAGAGCGGCTCCGGCAGTCGGAGGCCCCCAAGAAGGGAAGGCCCCGCCACTGAGCGCAGGGCCGCCCCTTCACTCCAGCGCCGGACGTCGCTTCAGTCCGCCTTGTACGACGTGATGTTGAACACCGGCCCCACCATGGCGGCGGTGACGGCGTCGCGCTGGATGCTGCCCTCGGCCGTGATTCGCTGACCGTCCTTCTTGATCTTCCGGTCACCGCCCGCCAGCTGGTACGTCCGGCCATCGTCGGCCTTCAGCACCCAGACGCCGCCCTCCAGGTCCTGGTACCGCACCGTGCCGGAGAGCTTCATGCCTCCTCCCGATTGAGCATCGCGCGGGCGATGACGAGGCACACCACCGTGTTGAAGCCCAGCCACGGCTTCGCCAGGAAGGTGAAGGGCAGCCACGCCAGCGCCGGAGCCCCCACCCACGCCGCGTAGGCCAGGAAGCCCGCGAACCCCAGCGCCAGGCCGCCCACCGCCGGGCGGAAGCCCCGCCACGTGATGGCCGGCAGCGACAGCACCAGGGGGATGAGCGCGCTGTAGAACAGCGGGTTCACCGTGTTCCGGCCGAAGATGATGCGCTGCCAGTCCGGGATGGGCAGCGACGCCACGCTCACCACGTCCTGGGCCGGGCCCGCCGCGCCCGCGAACCAGGTGCGCAGGAAGAAGAAGCCCACCGTGGAGAGCACCAGCGGCACCAGGAACGCCGGGCGGAAGAGCACGTTGAGGTAGCCGGGGCGCTCGCGGCCGCGCAGCGTGAGCAGCACCCCCGCGAGCAGCACCGCGGCCCAGCCCAGCGGCGGCCAGCGCGGACCAGCGCCCTTGTTGAAGGCCTGCAGCGACGCGTTGGCGTTGAGCACGCCGTGGCCGTACTCCTCCGACCAGGCCTGGTTCTCCGTCGCCTTCGCGCCGGCGTAGAGCGCCTGCTCCACCTCGTCCGGCGTCGTGGCGCCCGCGCCGTAGAGCATCGCGGCGACCGCGGCCACGTGCGGCGCGGCCATGCTGGTGCCCTGGTACCAGGCGTAGACGGAGCGCGACGGGTCTCGCGGGTCGATGGTGTTCTGGAGGATGCCGCCCGCCTCGCCCTGGCTCTTGTCACCACCGGGCGCCGCGATGTCCAGCTCCTTGCCGTAGGACGAGTATGGCGCGCGCGCGCCGGACGGCCCCACCGCGCTCACCGCCACCGCGCCCGGGTACGCCGCGGGGAACTCCACCCGGCCGTGGCCGGTGTTGCCCGCCGCGGCCACCACGGTGACGCCCTTCTTGCGCGCGTAGTCCACCGCGCTGGCCATGACCTGCGAGTACAGGCCGCCGCCCAGCGACATGTTGATGACCTTCGCGTCGTGGTCCGCCGCGAAGCGGATGGCGTCCGCGATGTCCGCCGTGGTGCCGCTGCCGAAGTGGTTCAGCACCTTGAGCGGCATCAGCGTCGCGTCGAAGGCCACGCCCGCCACGCCCTCGCCGTTGTTGGTGGCCTGCGCGATGGTGCCCGCCACGTGCGTGCCGTGGCCGTGGTCGTCGTTGGCGTGCTCGTCGTCGTTGACGAAGTCATAGCCCTTCACGAACGACACGCCCTTCAGGTCCGGCACCTGCTTGAAGTCGTCGTAGTCCTCGTAGGCGATGCCCGTGTCGATGACCGCCACCACCACGCCCTTGCCCCGGTTGCCGTCCCAGGCCTTCGGCATGTCGATCATCCGGAGGTTCCACTGGGACTCGAACTGGGGGTCGTTCGGCGTGTAGCTGGTGCGCACCTGCATGAGCGGCTCGGCGGACTCCACCGCCGGGTTCTGCCGGATGCGCTGGAGCACGGACTCCACGTCGTTCACGCCCACCGCCAGCGTGACGCCCGTGCGGGGGCCCTCCACGGAGTTGAACTCCAGGTCCACGCCCCACTCCTGCTCCCAGGCGTCGAACTGCTCCTTGGTGGTGCCGTCCTTGAAGTCCACCACGATGGCGCCGGACACCACGTCGTCCGAGCCCTCCGCCACCGCCTGGGCCACCTCCGCCTCCGCGGCCGCCAGGTCCTGCCCGGCCGGGGCCTCCGGCTCCCGCGACGCGGAAGCGCACGCCGAGGCCGACAGGGCCAGCGCCGCGAGAACCACGTTCCATCGCCTCATCCGCATCGGGACACTCCTTGAACGAAGACGCCTCGAAGACCCACTACGAACGCACGGCGGGACGATTGGGTCTGCGCTTTCAGTCTGTCCGCCCCCTGGCCGGCCGTGCAAGGCGCGGGGGATGAAGAAAGGTGAAGAAGTCCAACGGTTTGCATGCCACCGACCTACCCGCCCGACAGGCGCTGGAGCCACGCCGCCGTCGCCCGCCCCACCTGGGGAAGGTTGCGATGGAAGGTGGGCCCGGCATCGTCGATGACCTCTAAATCGCCCCCGGCCTCCGCGACAGCGGCGGCCAGCGCCGCCCGGGGCACTCGCGCGTCCTCCGCCCCCAAGATCACCAGCAGCGGACACGACAGTCGCATGAGTGACAGCGGGTCCACATCCGGCGCCACCAGACACAGTCCGCCCACCGCCGGGTGCCGCTCCTGGAGCGCCAGCGCCACCCGGGCCCCCCCGTACAGGGACGCCACCGCGAGCGCCGCCGTCCCCGCGTTCTCCAGCGCCACCCGCATCGCGGCCTCCGCGTCCTCCACCAGCGCCCCGCCGGTGCCTCGGGCGCCCTGGCTGGCCCCCACGCCCCGGTGGTTGAAGCGCAGGGTGGGGAAGCCCGCCCGCGCCACCGCGAAGGCCACCTCCGCCGCCACGACGTGATCCATCCCGCCCCCCTCCTCCGGCCGGGGCGGCAGGATGAGCAGCGGCGGCGAGCGCGTCCCCCGGTGCACCGTGCCCTCCATCACCGTGCCGCCCGCCCCCACCGGGATGAGCGTGGAGCGCTCCAGGAACTGACCTTTCTGGACCATGCCCCCACCTTAACCGCCCCCCGGGTGACGCCCGGGCCGGATTCCCTCCGCCGTCCCCCGCCGGACTTCCGGTGTCGCGGCGCGTTACGCACATTCCGTGACCCGCTCGCAACTTTTCGGCGCCTTGGGGGAGAATGGATCAACGCAGCACGCTTTCCCCCTCCCTTCAAAAATCCGCACACCGCAGGAGCCTCAAGCCATGGGAACCATCGGGCGCACCTCCAACAACACCATCGCGCGCACCACCACGACCACGGGGACGGCCGGCGCGGCCCCCGCGGCCAAGCCGGCCGCCGCCGCCACTGCGAAGCCGGTCAACACCGTGAAGGACGGCTTCGACGCGAAGGCGACGAACAGCGCGGTGCGCACCGCGGCCCCCACGGGCGTGTTCACCGCTCCGGCGGGCGCGAAGGACAAGGCCTATGACGGCAAGATCGTCGGCAAGGGCGGTCAGGCCTTCGACGCCAGCACCCCGCTGAGCCAGATCCCGGCCTACGAGCCCAAGGGCGGCGTGAAGGAGCCGGGCACCATCATCTACGTGAACGGCATGATGACGGACAAGGCGGGCCAGGAGGCCACGCTGCAGGCCATCGCGGACAAGACGGGCCAGAAGACCATCGGCATCCACAACTCCACCGAGGGCTTCTTCAAGGACCTGGGCCAGTGCGTCACGGACAAGCTGGACAAGGGCAAGAACCCGGCCGTGGACACGCTGGCGGACTCGCTCTACACGGAGCTGAAGGCCGGCCGTGACGTGCACCTGATGGCGCACAGCCAGGGTGGCCTCATCACCAGCCGCGCGCTGAACGACGTGGCCAAGCGGCTGCGCATCGAAGACGGGCTGTCCCCCGCGCAGGTCCAGGAGAAGCTGGGCAAGGTCTCCGTGGAGACCTTCGGCGCGGCGGCGGCGACCTACCCGGACGGCCCCAAGTACGTCCACTACGTCAACGACAAGGACCCCGTCCCCGGCCTCTTCGGCCTGGGCACCAGCGGCAAGAGCCCCCTGGACCTGCTGAAGCACGCCGGCAAGGACGCGAAGATCCGCTACTTCTCCGAGAAGAGCATCTTCTCCGGCGCGCACAACATCAACGACACGTACCTCAACCAGCGCATCCCGTTCGACCAGGCGCGCGCCGGCTAGTTCTCATCCAGGGTCGGGACTGGTATGACTGCACGTATGACGCTCGAAGATGCCCAGCGACTGGTGCAGTCATTCATCCAGGCCCACGGAGGCGATGCACAGGCCTCCGGGCTGAACGCGAAGGGATTTGGCGGCGCCGCGCTCGGCGAAGCCCAGGTCTACTTCGAGCATGTGAAGGAGACGGGGGCGCTGAAGTGCAGCGCCCTCATCTACCGCTTCCGCGACGCGCCCCGGCCGGGCGTCATCGACGGTTTCCGTGACGAGGAGAAGAAGGGCACGGACACCGGCGGCGGCAAGGTGGACTACGAGACCGAGAACAAGAGCCTCTTCCTGAGCCGCACCTACGGCGTGCTGCCGGCGGCGCAGCAGTTCAAGGAAGACGTGGACCGGCTCGTGGAAGCCAGCCTCGTGTGGGGCGACGAGGTGTTCAACCGCGTCGCGGACCGCGTCATCCCCGCGAAGTGATCAGCTCCTTCTCCAGCAAGATCCAGTGGCTGCTGTCCTCCATGGGCCTGGCGCGTCCCGCGCCGCCCGCGGGTGGGCCGATGACGCGCGACGCGGCCCGGCAGCTGGTGAAGTGGTACCTCCAGACCCAGGGCGCTGGCGTCTCCGAGGGCCTCAACGAGCTGGGCCTGGGCGGCATGATGAACGGCGAGGGCCAGTACGCCTTCGAGCACGTCGAGTCCCCGCCTTCGCTCAAGTGCAGCGCCCTCATCTACCGGTTCCGGGAGCCGCCCAAGCCCGGCATCATCGAGGGCTTCCGGCAGCAGCAGGAGGAAGGCACGGACACCGGCGGCGGCAACGTGGACTTCGAGCCCGACACCGGCAACCTCTTCCTGACCCGCACCTATGAGGTCGTGCCGGACGGCCGCGAGTTCACCCGCGACCTGGACCGGCTGGGCAAGGCCAGCGTCGTCTGGGGCAAGGACGTGCTGGACCGCGTGGCCCACAAGGTCTTCGGGACCTGAGCGTTCCGGGCCCTTCGAGGGGCGCGCCCCATGCCCCACGACAGGCGCGCCCCCAGGCCGGACGCGCCCGCTACACCGACTGCATCACGTAGAACTTGAGGTACTTCCCTTCCGGGAACTGCAGGCGCACGGGGTGGTCCGGCGGCTGGTAGCGCTCCTCCACCAGCGCCAGGTCCACGCCGGCCTTGAAGCCCGCCTCGCGCACGGCGCCCATGAACATGTCCCCGGTCACGCGCGCGGAGCACGACGCCGTGGCCAGCAGGCCGCCGGGACGCAGGAGCGCCAGGGCCTGCCGGTTGAGGGACGCGTAGCCGTCCACGGCCGCCTCCACCGCGCGCTGGCTCTTCGCGAAGGCGGGCGGGTCCAGGATGATGAGGTCGAAGGTGCGGCCCTCCTCCTTGAACGACTGGATGAGCGCGAACACGTCCGCCGCCAGGAAGTCGTGCCTGGCCGCGGGCAGCCCGTTGCGCGTGAAGTTCTCCCGCGCAAGGGCGATGGCCTCCGGGTCCTGATCCACGGAGAAGACGCTGTTGGCGCCGCCCAGCGCCGCGTTCACGGAGAAGCCGCCGCTGAAGCTGAAGCAGTTGAGCACGTCCCTCCCCTGCCCCAGGCGGCGGATGAGGAAGCGGTTCTCGCGCTGGTCCAGGAAGAAGCCCGTCTTCTGCCCCTTCCACGCGTCCACCAGGAAGATGGCGCCACGCTCGCGGATGGGGATGAGCTCCGGGGCCTCCTCGCCCCACAGCATCTTCCCGCTGCCGCGCCCGTCGTCCTCCTCCACGTCGTCGCGCCCCACCTCGTCGCGGCCGAGGATTCCCTTGAGGCCCGGGACGCCCGCCTTCAGCGCCTCCACGAGGAGGGGCCGGTAGGGGGTGAGGCCCGCGGAGTACAGCTTCATCACCGCCCAGCCCGCGTACAGGTCCACCACCACGCCGGGCAGGCCATCCCCCTCGCCGTGGATGAGGCGGTAGCTGTCCGTGTCCTTCAGGTCGATGAGCGCCGTGCGCGCGGCCAGGGCGCGCTGCACGCGCTGGGTGATGAAGCGCGCGTCCACCGTCTCGCGCGAGTCCCGCGTGAGCACGCGCACCGCGATGGCCGAGTGCGGGTCGTAGTACCCGCGCGCGACGAACTTCCCGTTCTCCGTCAGGTCCACCACGCTGCCAGGCGGAATCCGCGGCATGTGCTCCAGGGCCTTGCGGAACACCCACGGGTGCCCCGCGCGCAGGTGACGCCCCAGGCCCCGGGCCAGCTCCAGCTTCACGACATTCACGTTGCGACTCCTCGACTGCGGACCGTCCGGCGGCGGGCGAGGAGGGCGCGAGCCAGCTCCTCGAAGCCCCGCCCCTCGGGCGCCCGGGTGATGAAGGCCGGCGGCGCGTCGATGCGATCCAGCACCGCGCGCACGTTGGCCACGCCCACGCCCAGCTTGAACGCCTGGAACATCGGAGCGTCGTTGAAAGAATCCCCCGCGTAGACATACCGCCCGTCCGCGGGGTCCAGCTCCTCGCCCCACGCCACCTTCGCGAAGCGGCGCGACGCGGAGAGCTTGTCGAAGCGGCCCAGCCAGCAGTTGACGTGCACCGACGAGCGCACCGCCGTCACGCCCCGCGCCCGCAGCAGCGACTCGATGCGGGAGGCCCCCTCGTCGCCCAGCCGGACCTCCTCGTTGTAGTCCACCGCCAGGTCCACCTCCGTGTAGCGGCTGTCCACGGACAGCCGCGCGCCGGGCACCTGGGCGAGCACGCGCTGGACCTCCCGCTCCAGGCGCTGGCGGTGGGCCGCGCGCTGGGTGGGCGGCTCCAGGTACACCTTCCGCAGCGCCCCCTTCGCGCCCTTGTGGAAGAACAGCCCGCCGTTCTCCACGATGACGCCGTCCACGGGGAGCTGCCGGGCCCAGGCCTCGCCCCACCCCGCCGGACGGCCGCTCACCAGCACCACGCGCAGGCCGGACGCCGTGAGCCGCTCCAGGGCCCTCACCGTCTCGCTGCGCAGCTTGTGGCCCGTCGTCAGCGTGCCGTCCACGTCGGTGAAGACGCCCCGCACGCCGGACAGGTCCGCCTGCCGCAGGGGACGCGGCGCCACGGCCTTCGCTCTCTTTACGACGGTCACATCACATCCAGTTGCGCGAGCTGGGACTGGAAGGACTCGATGGTGGAGAGCAGCTCCGAGCCGGTGAGCGTGGCGAGCTTCAGCTTGCGCGCCTTGCGCAGGAACGCGTCCAGGGTGGGGTCCCGGCCGTAGAGCGACTGCGCGCTGGCCGCGGCCTCCGCCAGCGCCTTGGCGGACGCGACCGGGTCCTTCGCCGACTGGGCCAGCGCGCGCTCCAGGCGCACGCCGCACGCGGCCCACACCTCGCGGTCGTGGAGGATGAGCAGCTGGCGCTGGTTCACCGCGGACAGGCCGCGCACCAGCTCGTCCAGCGCCTCCGTCAAGGTGAGCAGCGCCTGCTTCTCCGGGGCGTCCTGGAGCGCGAGCGCGCCCACCTCCGCGCGCGCCTCCACGATGTGGCGCTTGTCCTGCGCGCGCAGGTTCCGGTACGCGGCGGTGCGGCCGAAGGCGTCCAGCTCCGTCTGGAGCTGCTGCGCGTTCCACAGCACCTCCTCCGGCTTCGCGTCGCGCACCTTGTTGAGCCGCGCCGCGACGATGCGCGACAGGTCGGACGTGATGGCGCGCACCGTGACGGCCGCCTTCACCTCCGCCTCGTAGCCGGGCACCACCTGGGCGCGCGAGACCTCGCCGAAGGTGCTCGCCGACTCGAAGACGAGCTGGCTCATCTGTTCGCGGTAGTCGGACCGGAAACGTTGGATTTCCGCCAACAGCTGCCAGCGGTCGCTCACCACGGACGGGTTGCGCATGGCCTCGCCCAGCTGGGTGACGCTCTGGGCCAGCCGCACCATCCCCTCCTGGAGCATGGCGGGCACGTCCCCGGCGCCCTTGCGGGAACCGGGTGGCGGCGTGCCGGGGAACTGCTCGCGGATGACGTTGAGCAGCCCGTTGACGTCCATCACCGTGTCTCGGATGACGGGCGCCATCTCCTCCCACAGCGACAGGTCGGGGCTGGCGTCGACGACGGGCGTCTCGTACTTCACCAGGTCCAGGTCGCTCAGCCGGGAGATGGCCTGGGCCGCGGCGAGGTACACCGCGCGCAGCCGCGCGGCGAAGGCGCGGTCGGGCAGCGACTGGAGGATTTGTTCGAGCCTCGGGGTCAGGGAGGCCGGTGGGGGATTCTCGGCGGCAGCGGACACGTTGCCCCCACTCTACCGCTCGACATCGCGTCCGGGGAGTTCTAGCAAGCGTCCCGGGCCCGTCTGTCGGGCCGGGGAGTCCACGGAAATGATCCAGGTCTGTCTGTGGGAGGACGGCAGGGCTGTCTCGGGGGGCGAGGAGCTGCTCGACCGGCCGGGGCCCAAGTGGATCGACGTGCTGGAGCCGGACGCGGAGGTGATGGGCCGGCTGGCCGAGCGCTTCCAGCTCCACCGCCTGGCGGTGGAGGACTGCCTGCACCTGGACCAGCGGCCCAAGCTGGAGGAGTACCCGCACCACCAGTTCATCGTGCTGCAGGGCTTCAGCTGCGGGCCGGACGTCACCGACCTCACGCTCCACGAACAGCACTTCTTCCTCGCGCAGGACTGGCTCATCAGCGTGCACGCGCTGCGGCTGCCGAGCCATGACGCCGTCCAGCGGCGCGTGAGGGACGACCCCGCGGGCACGCTGGGCCGGGGCGTGGACGTCATCCTCTACCTGCTCGCGGACGCGCTCGTGGACGCGCAGTTCCCCATCATGGACGACTTCGGCGACCAGCTGGACGACCTGGAGGACGCCATCTTCGCGGGGCCGGAGCCGGAGCACCTCCAGCGCATCTTCGCGCTCAAGCGCGCGCTGGTGACGCTGCGCCGCGTGCTGTCCCCGCAGCGGGACGTGGTGGGCATGCTGTCGCGCCGGGGCATCCCGCAAATCCAGGAGAAGACGACGCTGTACTTCCGCGACGTCTATGACCACCTGGTCCGGCTGTACGAGCAGATCGACTCCAGCCGCGACGTCGTGGGCAACGCGATGGACGGCTACCTGTCCATGGTGGCCAACCGCACCAACGACATCAGCAAGCAGCTCACCATCTTCGCCACCCTCTTCCTGCCCCTGTCCTTCATCGTGGGGTTCTTCGGGCAGAACTTCGAACAGTTGACGGGACGGGGCTGGTACCTGGCCATGTGGGTGACCATGGTGGGCTTCCCGCTGGGGCTCGTCGGCTGGTTCAAGTACAAGAAGTGGATCTGACGCCGCACCCCGCGACGGGCCGCGAGGAGGCACGCATGCTGACGGTCGCCGTGGATGGGATTCCGCTGCACTACCGGGACGTGGGCCAGGGGCTGCCGGTGCTCCTGCTGCACGCCTTCCCGCTGGATGGCTCCGCGTTCGACCGGCAGGTGTCCGCGCTGGCCGGGCGCTACCGCTTCCTCGTGCCGGACCTGCGCGGCTTCGGGCAGAGCCGGCTGGGCGAAGGCCCCACGGAGATGCGCAGGCTGGCGCAGGACGCGCTCGCGCTGCTGGACGCGCTGGACATCGACTCCGCGGTGGTGGGCGGCGTGTCCATGGGCGGCTACGCGGCGCTGGCGCTCCTGCGCGAGGACGCGGGCCGGGTGCGCGGGCTGGTGCTCTCCGACACGCAGTGCACCGCGGATGACGCCGCCGGGAAGGACCGGCGCGAGGCCACCGCGCGGCAGGCGCTGGAGGAGGGCTCGGCGGCCGTCATCCAGGGGCTGGTGCCCAGGCTGGTGCACGCGGGGCCGGAGTCCCCGGTGGGTCGCGAGGTGACGAAGCTGGGGCTGTCCGCGTCGCCGGAGGCCATCGCCGCCGCGCAGCGGGGCATGGCGCTGCGGCTGGACAGCAAGGACCTGCTCGCGCGCTACGCGGGCCCCGCCCTGGTCGTGGTGGGCGAGCACGACACCGTGACGCCCCTGGCGAAGGCCAGGCAGATGGCGGACCTGGTGAAGGGCGCGCGGCTGGAGGTCATCCCCGGCGCGGCGCACCTGCCCAACCAGGAGCAGCCGGAGGCCTTCAACACGGCGCTGGACAGCTTCCTCGCGTCGCTGGCCTGATGGGGCCCCTGCCGTCCCTCCGCCAGGAAGTGCGCGATGAAGAAGCCCCCCGCTCCGGAAAGCATGTACCTGCCCGACGTCGAGTCGCACGACTCGGACGGGCACTACGGGAAGCTGATCGCCATGGCGCGGGCCGGGGGCATGACGCCGCCGGGCATCTGGCACCTGTTCGCGTTCAAGCCGCGCATGACGGACGCGCTGTCCGCCTTCACCCACGAGGTGATGCGCGGCCCGTCGCCGCTGTCCGCCGGCCTGCGAGAGCTCATCGCCGCGTACACGTCGCGGCGCAACGCCTGCGTGTTTTGAACGGGCTCCCACGCCGCGGTCGCGGCGGAACTGCTGGGCAGCGCGGAGCACGTCCAGGCGGTGCTGGACGACGTGAGGACGGCCCCCATCCCGGAGGCCGAGAAGGCGTTGTTCGCCTTCGTGGACCAGCTCAACGACGCGCCCGGAGACGTGCGCCGCGAGGACGTGGAGCGCCTGAAGGCGGCCGGCTGGTCGGACGAGGCCGTCTACGACGCCGTCTCCGTCTGCGCCCTCTTCAACTTCTACAACCGGTGGATTGACGGCACCGGCGTCCAGGGCCTGTCACCGGCCATGTACGCGCGATCCGGGAAGCGCATGGCCGCGGGGGGCTACCTGCCCGCACCGCCGCCGGGTGCTCCACCCGGGTCCTCCGGAGAAGACCCGGAGCGCTGACGTCACGGCTGGCAGACGGCCTGGTTGTCCTGCACGGCGCAGGAGGCGCAGTCCGCCGTCTTCACCAGCACGCCCTGCTGGCACGTGAGGAGCGCGCGCCCGTTCGGGCTGCACACGCCCTTGCCCTCCGCGTCCACGGCGCAGCCGTCGTTCTCCTGGTTGAGGGAGGTGTCGCAGCGCACGCTGTCCGCCAGCTCCCGGCAGCCCAGCGGCCCGCGGCACGCCAGCGGGCGCCAGCTGCCGTTGCGGCACTCCAGGGCCTGCGCGTCGTCCTGGCACACGTAGTCGCCGCCATCACACGAGTCGCCCGAGCTCGGCCCGCCACAGCCGGGAAGGAGGAGGAAGCCGACGAGGGACAGGAGCGCGAGGGGGAGACGGTTCATGGGTGCCGGCGACTCTTTTCGACCGGTTTTTCGCTGTCAACCGCCACCGAGCGTCTCGCGGAAGTAACGCCGGAAGTTGCCACCCATCACACGTTCCACCCACGCCTCCGGGTGTCGTTTGAGCAAGGCCTCCGTGAGGCGGGGCAGGTCCGTCACGTCCCGCATGCCCCGGGGCAGCGCCACCATGCCGTCGTAGTCCGAGCCCACGCCCACGCCCTCCTCCCCCATGACCTCCACCGCGTGCTCCACGTGGCGGACCACGTCGTCCCACGTGTCGCCGCCCAGGTACACCGGCGCCAGGATGATGCCCACCACCCCGCCGCGCCGGGCAATCGTGCGCAGCGCCTCGTCGGACAGGTTGCGCCAGCCGCCGCCCGCGGCGCGCACGCCGGTGTGCGAGCAGAAGTAGCGCACCGTGGGGTGCGCGAAGAGGTCCGAGAGCGTCTGCTCGGAGGCGTGCGCCACGTCCACGCTCATCCCCAGGCGGGCCATCTCCTCCATCACCTGGTGGCCCAGCGGCGTCAGCCCCCGGTTGCCCATCATGGGAAAGGACGAACCGCCCAGGTCGTTGTTGGACAGGTGCGTGAGCCCCATGAAGCGCACGCCACGCCGGTGCAGCTCCGCGAGCCGCTCCACCCGGCCTTCAATAGCGTGCCCGCCCTCCACGCCCAGCACCGCCGACAGCCGCCCGTTCGCGAGGTTGTCCTCCAGCCCCGCCCCGGTGGTGGCGACGCGCGCGGTGTCCCCGGAGCGGGCGCAGAAGGCGTCCAGCCTTTCAATCTGCCAGAGCGCGCGCGTCCACTCGCTGCCGCGCGCCTCGGGGGGCCACCTGCGCCACGCGGCGAACAGCGGGAAGCCGCCAATGAACGGGAAGCCCCGGGTCACCAGCGTGAAGCACTGGAGCTTCACCCCCGCCTCGCGCAGGCGGGGGAAGTCCACGTGCCCCTCCGTCGACCGCTCGCACAGGTCGCGGTTCCACATCAGCGAATCCGCGTGCCCGTCCGCGATGCACCACTGGCGGTGCAGCTCCTTCACGTCAGCCATGGCAGCAGTCTTCGCCACGGCCTCCGGCCATGACAAGCACCCCGCGCCGCCCGGCCGTCACGCCTCACGGCCACTCCGCGCCGTCGTCATCGCAGCCGTCCCAGAGGTCGTCCTCCAGCGGGAGCCCGGCTTCCACCTCCCCCGCGGGGCCCACGAGCGCGTCCGTGCGCACCTCCGCCACCTCGCGCAGCGCTTCGGGAGGCCCATAGGGCCGGCCCTCCGCGTTCAGCAGGTCCCGGAGCGCGTCCCGCAGCTGGGCGCCGGTCTGGAAGCGCAGGTCGCGGTCGCGCTGGAGCGCCCGCTTGAGCACGGCCCCCATGCCCGGTGACAGCCCCCGCGTGGCCTGCTCCACGTGGGCCGGCGTCAGGCACGCCATGCGCGCGGCCATCAGCGGCGCGGGGAGCCAGCTGGGCGTCTCCGCGCACAGCCCGCGCGTGCCGGGCACGGGCTGGGCCTGCTGCGCGGCGCGCTCCACGTCCTCCAGGTCCAGCAGGTGCAGGCCGGTGAGCAGCTCCAGCAGCACCATGCCCAGGGAGAACAGGTCCGCGCGGCCATCCAGCGGCTGCCCCTCCAGCGCCTCCGGCGAGGCATAGGCCACGTCCCCGCGCACGAGCCCCGGCTCCGTCACCACGCGCCCGGGCAGCCGCGACCACGCGAGCGCGAAGTCCGACAGCCGCACCCGCCCGTGCACGTCCACGCGCAGGGAGCGGGGGCTGATGTCGCGGTGGACCACGCCCACGGGCAGGCCGCGCGCGTCCTCCAGCGAGTGGGCATGATGGAGCGCGTCCGCCACCTCCGCGCCCACGTACGCGACGAACGCCTCCGAGAAGGGCCGCCGCCGCAGCGCCGCGAAGCTGGACAGCGTCTCCAGGCACGGCCCGTCCACGTACTCCGTCACCAGGTGGGGCGCGCCGTCGTGCACCCGCACCAGGTACACCGGCGCGATGGCCGGGTGGGACAGCCGCATGAGCAGCTTCACCTCTTCCCGCAGCCGCGCCCGCGCCACGTCATCCGTCACGTCCCGCAGGCGTTTGATCAACACCAGCCCGCCCGGCGTGCGCGCGTAGTGCCTGCGGGCGAGCAGCAGCTCCCCTCCTGCGCGCGACCCCAGGTAGCGCACCAGCTCATAGGACGTGGCCCCGGTGGTGAAGAGGATGAAGGGCCGGGATGCGGAAGACGCGGGGGGATGGGTGGCCATCGCGGTGACGCTCCTGAGGACGAGGAAGGGGCTTCCCGGGCGCGGGAAGGCATGAGGAATTCCTCACGCACGCGTCCTACCACCCGGGTCAGACATTCCCGTCCGACCCCACCAGGCAGCTCCCCGACAAAAAAGGAAACGGCCCCCACCGCGAGGGTGGGAGCCGCCGCCTTCAAGTATCTCCCCTGTCCGCGTGGGACGTCAGGCGCGGGAGGCGCGGGGATTACTTGTTCATCTTCTTCATCGGCGCCACCAGGGTGACGTCGCGGGCGACCATGTCCTTGCCGTCCATCACGTAGGAGGCGCGCACCTGCGCGCCCTCCTTGATGTCGTCCAGCTTCACCGCGCGGCTGGCGTTGTCCATCATCGCGGTCTTGTCGTTGGTCTTGAGCTTCAGCTCCTTGTTGGTGCTGTCCACCAGCGTCAGCGTGTCACCGGACTTGGACAGCACGCGGCCGTTGACGGTGGTGGCCGCCGCGGCGCTGGTGGTGCCGGCCATGCCGGAGCCGCCCTCGGCCAGTTCCTCGTTCCGGTTGGCCTGGGCCTCGGCCAGGTCCTGCTCCTCGTCGCGCACGTCCTCGTTGGCGCTGGCGATCTTCTCGTTCGCGTCCTGGCGCGCCTCCGCGATGTCCTCGTTGGCGTCCTGGCGTGCCTCCGCGATGTCCTCGTTGGCGTTCTGCTGCGCCGAGGCCATCTCCTTGCTCTCGTCCTGACGCGCCTCCGCCGTCTCCTGCGCGGCTTCCTGACGGGCCTCGGCGACGTCCTCGCGCTGCGCCTGGACGTCATCCTTCTTGCAGCCGGTGACCATCGTCAGCCCCGCCACCGCCGTGACCGCAATCATGAGCTTCCGCATGTGTGACCGCCCCCTGTGAGTGTGTTCTGGATGCCGGAGGAATTGTTCCCCGGCGTTGGGCAGAAACTGGTCGCTCCCCCCGCCCCTGCACAGCGCTTGTCAGCGGCCGGAGGCATGCACAGGGGCGCCGCGCACAAGAGGGAGGCCCTGCCCCCCTGCCTGCTGGGGTGGCGGAACAAAACGCATCCGAGCGCGAAAAATCCGTTCCGGCGCGCTGAAGCAGGGCTGTTGCGGTGGGGAGGCTGTGCGTTGACAGGGCAGAACCGCCCCTGTACTGGCACCGGCGGGTCCCGTCCGCAGGGGGCCGGAAGGAGCCGTGAGGCCGTGAACGTGTGGGTCAACGGAGAAGCCCGGACGCTGCCGGAGGGCAGCACCCTTTCGTCCCTGCTGGCGCTGCTGAACCTGGGCAGCGGCCCGGGGGTGGCGGTGGAGGTGAACGCGGAGGTGGTGCGCCGCGCCCGTCACGCCGAGCACCGGCTCCAGGACGGGGACCGGGTGGAGATCGTCACCTTCGTCGGTGGCGGGTGAGCGCAGGCACTGGAGAGGAGCGGGTCATGAGCGGCATCGCGGACAAGCCTTTCACGCTGGCGGGGGTGACGTTCTCCTCGCGGCTCATCGTCGGGACGGGGAAGTACCCCAGCCACGAGGTGATGAAGCAGTGCCACGAGGCGTCGGGCGCGGAGCTCGTCACGGTGGCGGTGCGGCGGTTGGACCTGAAGGCGACGGGCGAGGCGTCGCTGATGAACTGGATCGACCGCGGCAAGATGCGGCTCCTGCCCAACACGGCGCTCTGCTACACGGCCGAGGACGCGGTGCGCACGTGCCGGCTGGCCGAAGAGCTGGGCATGAGCAAGTGGGTGAAGCTGGAGGTGCTGGGCGACGAGAAGACGCTCTACCCGGACGTCGAGGAGACGGTGAAGGCGGCGCGCATCCTGGTGAAGGAGGGCTTCACGGTGCTGCCCTACACCAGCGACGACCCCATCACCGCGCGCAAGCTGGAGGACGTGGGCTGCGCGGCGGTGATGCCGCTGGCGGCGCCCATCGGCAGCGGGCTGGGCATCCGCAACCCGCACAACCTGCGGCTCATCCGCGAGGTGGTGAAGGTGCCGGTCATCGTGGACGCGGGCGTGGGCACGGCGTCCGACGCGGCCATCGCGATGGAGCTGGGCGTGGACGCGCTGCTGATGAACACCGCCATCGCCGGCGCGAAGGACCCGGTGCGCATGGCCGTGGCCATGAAGAAGGCCGTGGAGGCCGGCCGCGACGCGTTCCTGGCGGGCCGCATCCCGCGCAAGGCCTACGGCTCCGCGTCCAGCCCCCTTGAAGGGCTCGTGGAGTAGCGGTGCCCGCCCTGCCCCGCCTCGTGGTCATCACGGACTGGCGGCTGCCCCGGGCGCGGTTGTTGACCGCGCTGGAGCGGGCGCTGGAGGCGGGGCCGGACGTCGCCGTGCAGCACCGCCACCCGGAGGCCTCCGGGCGGTTGTTCCTGGAGGAAGCGCGGCTCCTGGCGGAGGTGTGCCGGGGCCGGACGCTGTTCGTGAACGGGAGGCTGGAGGTCGCGCTGCTCGTGGGCGCGCACCTGCACCTGCCCGCGTCGGGTCCCTCCCCCCGCGACGTGCGGCCGATCCTCCCCGCCGGCCGGTGGGTGAGCGTGGCGGTGCACGACGCACGCGAGGCGGAGGCCGCGGCGGGAGCGGACCTGGCGCTGGTGAGCCCCGTGTTCGCGCCCGGGTCCAAGCCCGGGGACACGCGCGACACGCTGGGGCCCCACGGGTTCCGAGGACTCGCCAAGCGGCTGCCCTGCCCGGCCCTGGCGCTGGGGGGCATGACGCCGGAGCGCGCCCGGGAGGTGCCAGGGGCCTGGGGCGCCGCGGTCATCTCCGCCGTGCTGGAGGCCGAGGATCCGCGCGAGGCGGCCCTGGCGCTGCTGGCCGCCTGCGCGCCCCCGTGAGCCCGAGGCGGCGCTATGCTGCGCGGCCGTGACGCCCTCCCCGACCTCCGTCGAGCTGCGCCCGCTCGCCACCGGAGAAATCATCGACCGCGCGGCGACGTTCTGGCGCGCGCACCTGAAGCCCCTGTTCGTGCTGTGCCTGGGGTTCGACCTGCTCAACTACATCGCGGTCAAGGCGTTCACCGTCGTGATGACGCGCACGGTGGGCGTGCTCCCCGGGCTCGGGAGCAAGGCCCCCGCGGGCGCGGACCCCACGCAGGCGCTGAGCCAGTCCGGTATCATGCTGGGGTTGATGATGGTGCTGTACGTGTTCCTGGTGTGGAACTTCTGGGTGGCCACCACGGCGGCGGCCCGGTACGTGGTGCCCGCGCAGCTGGGGGAGCCGGTGCGGCCCTCGGAGGGCCTGCGGCGGGCGGCGTCGCGCCTGGGCACGCTGACCGCGACGTACCTCCTGTCCATCCTGTGGTCCGTGGGCGTGACGCTGGTCCTGTGCCTGCCCGGGTCCCTCGTCATGGGACTGGGCGTGGTCGCGGCGGTCACCGGCAAGGGCTCGGGAGGCAGCACGGCGCTGAGCATCGCGTTGATCATCATCGGCGCCGTCGTGCTGGGCCTGGGCGCGCTGGCGGCGGTGCTCTGGTACTTCCTGCGCTTCATGCTCCTGCCCCCCGTGCTGGCCATGGAGGACGTGGGCGCGTGGGCGGCCTTCAAGCGCTCCGGGGCCCTGCTCAAGGGCCGCGTCGAGCCGGGCTTCATGGGCCGGGGTACGGTGCGCGCCATGATCCTGTCCACGGTGGTGGGCGGCATCCTCATCGCGGTGAGCCTGGTGTCGGGCCTGCCCGCGTGGATCGTCCGGCTCGCCTATGGCGGCGACCTGCTGGACCCGGCGTCCCAGGCGGCCATTCCCCAGGCGCTGCTCGTCCCCGCGGAGCTGTTGCAGGTGGTGGGGCAGTCCTTCTTCACGCCGCTGAGCTTCGTGGTGTCCGCGTTCTTCTACGTGGACATGCGCGTGCGCCGCGAGGGCCTGGACCTGGAGCGGCGGATCGCCACCGTGGAGCCGGTGACGCCGGCGCCCTGAGCTCCCGTGCCCGCCCTGCCCCTGCTCCTGCTGCTGACCGCCCTGCCCCCGTGCACGGACCGGGAGGCCGTGTCGCGCCGGCTCGAGGACACGGCGCGCTCGACCCCTGACGCGTTCAACGCGGAGGTGAACCGGCTGGTGGAGGCGCTGGACGGGGTGCCCCTGCCGCCCGGCTCCTCCGGGCAGACGGCGCCCGACCGGGCCCGGCAGCTCTCCGTCTACCTGGAGGCCGTGTGCGCGCTGGACGCGGAGCCGACGACGTCTCCCTCGGTGACGAGCGAGCCGGAGCGGCTGCGCGCCATCCTCGACCGGCCGGAGTTCGCGAGGGCCCGGCAGCGGAACAGCGACCTGCTGACGCGCCTCCTGCGCGAGCTGCAAAACTGGCTGGAGGGCCTCTTCGAGTCCCGAGGGGCGCAGGGCTTCGCGGTGGCCACGCGCGCGGTGATGCTGGGCGTGGCGCTGGCGGTGGTGTTGTTCGGCGTGCTGCGGGTCCGCTGGCGCCGGAGCCGCAAGGCCATCCCCGCGCAGGCGATGGAGGGCGAGGCCGCGCCCCTGCGGCTGGACACCCCCGGAGAGCACCTGGGCCGCGCGCGCACCGCGCTGGAGACGGAGGACGCGCGCGAGGCCATCCGCGAGGGCCTGCTCGGCCTGCTGTCCGCGCTGGAGCAGCGTCAGTTGGCGAGACCGGACCGCGTGAAGACGAACCGCGAGCTCGCCGCGGAGCTGCCCTCGCGAGGCGCGCCCGCGCGCGTGACGGGTGAAGTGGAGCGGCTGGTCGGCTGGTACGACCAGGCCTTCTATTCGCTGGAGCCCGTGTCGCGGGAGGCGGCCACCCGCTTCGTGGAGTCCGTGGAGCAGTTGCACGGGTCGCTCGCGGAGGGTCGGCCATGAGGAACGCGCGCGTCGCGGTCGTCCTGGGCCTGTTGATCGCCGTGGCGCTGGCGGTGGGCCTGGCCTCGCACGAGGCCCCGCCGGATTCCCCCGTGCCGTCCATCACGAACCCGGGGCCCCTGGGGCTCAAGGCCCTCTTCGTCTACTTGCAGGAGCGCGGACGGGACGTCAGCGCGCAGACGGCGTCCCTGGGCTCGATTCCCGCCGGCACGCGGACGCTGGTCATCGCGGCGCCGCAGGCCCAGCCCGTCACGAAGGAGGAGGTCGCCGCGCTGGAGCGCTTCGTCCGGGGGGGCGGCACGCTCGTGTACCTGTCTCCGCACGCGCTGGGCGAGCACCAGCCGGGCATGGAGGACTGGCTGCGCATCGTCTCCGGCGCCCTCCCCGGCACGAACCACCAGGGCCTGGCCTCAGAGTGGGTGGATCCCGCGGGAGTCACCGTGGACGTGTGGCTGCCCGCGGGCGCGCTGCGCGACCTGTCGCTCCTGCGCGTGGCCCGGGATCGGAGCCTGCGAATGGAGCACGAGGACGCGGTGCCGCTCGCGGGCCTGGGCGGCGCGGGCGTGCTGTGGCGCTGGGGGCTGGGCCAGGGTGAGGTCTACGTCGCCGCGGGCCCGGATCTCGCGGAGAACCGGCGGCTGGAGCTGCTCGACAACCTGCGCTTCTGGGATGCGCTCGCCGCGCGCGGGCCCCTGCGCTTCGACGAGCTCCACCACGCCGTCGTCACCCGCCCGCCCCTGTCCCGAGGCCTCTGGGTCTTCATCGCCCAGAGCCTCGCCGTGGGGCTCGTCTACGTCGTCTCCCGGGGCACGCGCTTCGGCGCGCCCCGGCCCTTGCGCGTGGAGCGCCACCGTTCGTCGCGCGAATACGTGCGCTCCCTGGGCTGGCTCATGCGCCGCGCGAAGGTGGAGGCGGAGCTGCTGCCGGAGCTCGACACGGGCCTGCGCCGCCTGATGCAGGAGCGCCTGGGCATCCCCCCGTCCCTGCCGGACGCGGAGGCCGCGCGCCTCCTGGAGGAGACCTGCGGCGTGCCCGCGCGCGACTACCTGGACGCGAAGGAGGACCTCCTGCGCACGAAGGCGCGCACGCCCATCCGCCCCGGGGACTACACCCGCCTCGCGCGCCGCTACGCCCTGCTGGAGCGCCGCGTGACGGGCCGCGCGGACGACCCGCGCGAATGACGGAGGCGCGGGCCTGAGCGCGCTCGCGCGCCCCGGACCCGCGCCCCCTTGTCGCCCGGTGCCGGACCGGACCTACAGCTTCTTGCCCGCCGCGAGCATCGCCTCCCCCACGTGCTGGCGGATCTCCGCGACGCGCGCCTCCCAGCTCTCGTGGAAGATCTTCTCCGCGCGCTCCCGGTTCGGGCCCGGGTTGTCCGCCAGCGCGGCGTTGACCTGCTTCACGTAGTCCTCGGGCGTGGTGGCGATGCGGCACAGGCCCACCTTGCGGACCTCCGGCAGGTCGGACGACACCACCGGCAGGCCGGACGCCAGGTACTCGCGCACCTTCAGCGGGTTGGAGTTGAGCGTCAGCTCGTTGATGACGAACGGGTTGAGCGCCACGTCGAACGCCTTGTTGTAGCCCGGCAGGTCCGCGTACGGCTTGCGCCCCAGCATGTGGATGTTGGGCACCGCGCGCAGCCGGCTGTCGTCGCAGTCCGGCGTCGTCTTGCCCACGATGACCACGGAGCCCTCCGGGTGCGCCTTCGCGCACGCGATGATGGCGTCCTGGTCAATCCAGTCCGCCACCAGCCCGAAGAAGCCGATGATGGGCCTGGGCAGCTTCGCGATGTCCTCTGGAATCCGCGTCGCCGGGTCGCACGCCTTCACGAAGTGCGAGAAGTCCGTGCCGTGGCGCACCAGCACCGTGCGCGCGTTGAGGCGCTTCTTGTTCTCATACAGGCGCTCCGCGGACGTAATGCACATGTCCGCGCGGCGCAGGAGCCGCTCCTCCAGCTCCGCGATGTGCTTGCCGTTGGTGTCGCCGAACGCGGAGAACTCGTCCACGCAGTGGTACACGACGAAGTCCTCGCCCAGCGTGCCGGACACCGGCGCGGACGCGGGCAGGAAGCTCCAGGAGATGGGCCGCTCGAACTTCAGCTGCTTCATCGCGCGCAGCACCTGGAGGCGCAGCAGGTGGCGGTTCGCCTGGCGCACCGCCTCCGCGCCGTAGAACGGGATCGCCAGCGGCGCGAGCACATGCAGGTTGGGCTCCACCTCACGGATGCCCTGGGTGAACGACTTCAGCTTCTTGATGATCCGCTGCGCGTCGTGCGCGTTCGCCCTGGGCGCGCGGTTGCCGATGCTGTTCACCCACAGCACGCGGTTGTCCCGGGAGAGGATCCGCATGATGTGGACCTTCGACAGCGGGTCCCCGTCCCAGTCGTTGGAGAACACCACCAGGTCCCGTCCGCGAAGGGCCCGCTTCGACAAGTCCATCTCTTCACTGCGCCGCATCGTCTTCTCCTGAAGTCAAAACCCCGTGCTGAAAGCCCTGAAGCGCGCCCCCGTCGCGGAGGCGCCCCAACCCCGTCCCCACGCCCTCACGCCGCGTTCACGGTCCCCGCACCCGCCACGCCGGACGGCAGCAACCCCGCGTACAAGTCCAGCATCACCGGCCCCGCATCCGGGGCCAGCACCTTCGCCGGGCCCGCCGCCAGCGCGTCGCGCACCGCCTGCGCCAGCGCCCGCTCGTCCCCGGCCTTGAACAGCCGCGTGCCCTCCGGCCGCGCGCACACGTCGCTGGCCACGCACGGCACGCCCAGCGCCAGCGCCTCGCGCACGGAGAGCGAGTCCCCGTCGTGCGTCGTGGGCCGGATGAAGGCGTCGCACTTCGACAGGAGCCCCAGCGCCTTCGCGTGCTCCAGCTCGCCCAGGTCCTCCAGGAGCCCCGCCACGCCCAGGTTGCGCGCGTCGCGGATGAACTCCTCGGAGCGCGTGCCCGGACCGAACAACGCCAGGCCCACGCCCGGGTGCGTCTCCGCCACCCGCCTCAGCGCGCGGAACATCGCCTTGCGCCCGTACACGGGCGACGGGTGGTGCGCCATCGCGAGCAGCGGGGCGCGCCGGGCCCGCGCGGCCTCCACCTCCGGCGTCACCGGGCCGGGCCGCACCTGGGACGCACAGAAGGCCGGATGCACCAGGACCTTCTCCTCTGGCACGCCGCACGCGACCACCGCGTCGCGCACCGCCGGGGACACCGCCACCACCCGCGCGTAGCCCGCCAGCGCCGTGCGCGCGAACACGCGCCGGGCCTGCGACTCCGCCAGGTAGTCCGGGAGCAGCCCGGAGTGCAGCGTGATGACGCGCGGCGAGCGCGGCCCGGGCAGCGTGCCCACCAGCGCCGCCAGCACCCACGCCTTCGGGTTGTTGCCGCTGGTGTGCAGATGGACCGTCCAGCCCGCGGAGGTGAACCCCGCGAGCCGCAGGCCGAAGGCGGCGGCGCCGTGCACCGGGAGGACGTCCGGAGCCGGCCGGCCACCCTTCCCGATATCGAGCACCTTCGCCTCGACCCCGCGGTCGCGCAGAAATTGATGGAGTTGACGGACGTGGATGGCCACGCCCCCGTACGGCGGCGGGTAGTCCCCGACGAGCAGCACGCGCATGAAGGAAGCCCCCTTCTCCAATGAAGCGAAGCGCCTAGCGCAGGGACGCCTGCGTGGAGGGCCGGGGAACCTGGGTGAGCCTCGGCGGCGTCCGCGTGGGCAGCAGACCCATCTCACGCTGGTACGTGGTGAGCGGGTCCGCGTCCTGGCGGATGACCTTCGCGGGCACCCCCGCGACCACCGCGCCGGGAGGCACGTCCTTCACCACCACCGCGTTGGCGCCAATCACCGCGAAGTCGCCCACGTGGATGTTGCCCAGCACCTTGGCGCCCGCGCCGATGCGCACGTAGTCGCCAATCACCGGCGCGCCCTCCAACCCGGAGCGTCCGCCGATCGTGACCTGCTGCGAGATGAGGACGTGACGGCCCACCTTCGCCGCCTTGTGGATGACCACGCCGATGCCGCCGTAGCCCAGCTGCGTCCCCTCGCCCAGCTCCGCGTCCTCGGGGATGTAGGAGCTGTGCAGGTAGTAGATGGCCTTGCGCAGCACCGCCGGCAGCAACGGCACCCCGCGCTGCTTCAGCCCACGCGCCACCCGGTACAACGTCATCGCGTCGAATCCCATCACGCCTCTCCTCGCCCTCGCCCGAACTCCGTGACGCCTGGAAGGTAGGTACCCACGCGTGGAGAGGGAAGTGCTCCCCACGCGTCCAGAATGTGACGGGGGCTCAGGCCGCGCGGCGGGGACGCAGGGACTGCAAGGCGCTCCACGGGCGAACGCCTTGCGCATACAGGCCCACCACGTACCCCACCACGAACGTCAGCCCCGCCACCGCCAGCGGCAGCACCCGCCACAGGAAGCCCGTGGGCAGGTTCACCCACGCGTCGTGCACCCCCGTGCGGAGCAGGAAGATGCTCCCGCCCGCCGCGACCGCCGCCAGCGACGCCTGCCCCAGCTCCCGCCAGGGGATGACGTCCCGCAGCCCCAGCTTCCGCGCGGGCGTGGACAGGGCCTGGGGCACGCGGATGAGCAGCATGCCCTTGCCCACCAGCTCCGCCAGCGCCCAGGACGCGATGCCGCCCATCATCCCGAACCGCCGCACGCCCACCCAGAGCAGCGGCACCGTCACCACCGCCTTCACCAGGTACGACGCGAAGATGGCCCGCGTCTGGCCCCGGGCCCGGAGCGTCCCGTCCATGGGCAGGATGGACAGCACCACGCCCAGCACGCTCACCCGGAAGATGGGGACCGCCGGCAGGAACTTCTGGCCGAACATGCCCCCCACGAACTCCGGCGCCGCCGCGAAGAGGAACGCCGCGAAGGGCAGGAACACGTACGCCAGCTTGCCGGCCGCCTCCCGGAAGGCCTCCACGCCCTCCTCCAGCCGGCCCTCGCGCTCCAGCTCGCCCAGGCGCACCATCAGCACCTCGCTGGTGGGCGTGTAGAGCAGGTCCACCACCGGCAGCTGGAAGCAGCCCACCCGGTAGAGCGCGTACACCGCCGGGGCCACCACGCCCGCCACCGCGTACATGTGCGCGTTCTGCTGGGGGATGGCCAGGCACATCGCCGCGCCGAAGGGCGCCGCGTACACGAGCTGCTCCTTGAACAGCTTCCAGTCCACCAGCGGACCGGTGGACCCGCGCAGCGACACGCACCACGTGGCCACGTAGCGCAGGCCCGCGAAGCAGGCCACGGCGACCATCATCCCGTGCAGGGAGAAGCCCAGCAGCGGCGGCAGCACCATCACGCCCGAGCGCACCGCGTCCGACGCCAGGTACACCACCGCGGACGCCTTCGTCTTCCCCTGGCTGGTGAGCGAGATCTCCAGCGGATAGCTGCCCAGGAAGAACGCCGTGTAGAGCGCGAGCGCCGCGCGGTGCTCCATCAGCGCCGGGTTGTTGAAGTAGGCCGCCACGTGGCCCAGGAAGGCCCACACCAGGCCCGCGGCCACGATGCCCGCCCCCGTCACGAAGAGCAGCGCGTGCCCCAGGTAGGGCCGCTTCGCCTCCGCGCGGGGCAGGAAGTAGTAGAGGCTCTGCGCCACGCCGAACGGCAGCACGTACGACAGCGTCGTGGCGATGAGGAACAGCTGGTAGTAGGTGCCGTACTCGTCCAGGCGCAGCACCCGGGCCAGCACGAGCGGGATGGACAGCGTCAGCCCGGCGGTGAACAACCGGGCCAACACCAACGGGCCGGCCCGCCCCAGGAACGACGGGGACGGGGCCGGCTTGGGTGACGCACTCACTGGATCTCCTCCGGCTTCGCCGCCTCCGGGGCAAGGGCCACGTTCGGCGCCACCACGACCTGCGCACCCGTCACCGCCGCGGCAACCCGGGGATCCTTCACGATCACTGGCGCTGTCACGTCCACGACTTCCACCGGCGTCGCCTTGCCCAGCGCCTCGTCCGGGATGACCGGCGGCTGGACGAGCACGTTGGCGCTGCTCGCCTTGGAGAACACGTGGGGCCGGTGGCCCAGCACCGGGTGGCTCATGCCCAGCACCCCGAAGCAGTCGTCGAACTGGCACACCGTGAGCGCCGACGAGTAGTCCCCCAGCATGCCCAGGCTGAAGTTCTCCCACATCACCTTGCGCTTGAGGGTGAACGGGTCGCCGCCCACGCGGTTGGGCAGGTCCTCCGTGGTGACGCCGGAGCGGAAGCCGTTCTGGCTGAGCACGCGGATCATCTCATCCGAGTACCAGCCGTTGCAGTACGCGAAGTCCCGCACCTGGACGCCCACCTCGCGCTCGATGGTCCGCTTGGACTCCAGGATCTCCTGCTCCACCACCGCGGGCGGCTCCAGCGTCAGCACCGTGTGGCCCAGCGTGTGCGCGCCGAACTCGAAGCCGTCGCGCGCCATCTGGCGCACCTCGTCCCAGCTCATCACGTCGCCCTGCTCGGGCGTCAGGTCCGGGCCGCCCCCCAGCTGCTGCTCCAGCGCGTCGATGATGCCCGTGAGCACGCGCGTCGGGTGCTCGCCGATGAAGTCGTCCAGCGCCGCGGACGTCGTCTTGCGCCCGGAGAGGATGGGCCCCAGCAGCTCCACCGACGGGCCGGGCAGGGTGGCGTAGTCCGGGCGGAACCGGCGCTCCTGCACGCGGCGCAGCAGGTGGAACAGCCGGTCGTGGTTGAAGCGCTTGTCCGTGTTGATGAACGCCGTGGGCAGATAGGTGATGGCCGGCACGCCCATCTGCTTCAGCACCGGGTACGCGTACCGGTACACGTCGCGGTAGCCGTCATCGAACGTCACCACGAACAGGTCCTTCTTCGCCGTGCGCCGGCCCGCCATCACGTCCAGCGCGTCGCCCAGGCTCGCCAGCTCGAACCCCGCGGCGTGCGCCTGCGCCAGGTGCCGGCGGAACGTCTCCTGGGAGATGAGCAGCCCCGGGATGGAGCGCTGCAGCTCCCCCGTGAAGTCGCTCACCACGCGGTGGTAGCTCACGATGAGGATGCGCCGCCCCCCGGACTGCGAACGGCGGTACGCCGCCATCGCCTTGCGCGCCCCGCTGTAGTGGAGGAATCCCGCTGTCGCCGCCTTCGCCGCCCGCCGCCACACACTGCCTGCCATCACGCCTCCCTCGCGGCTCTCGCCGTCTGCTCGCTCCCCCCAACGGAGCGAGCCCCGGCCTCCGTGTGTGCATGCTGGATGCCAGGGCAGGTAGGTGCTGAAAATCCCCCGGAACCCCGGGAAACCCCGTGCCCCGAGGGGCAAGAACGCGCCGACGTGAGTCCTACCTGAGGGTACCAGGGCAGCCGAGCGCCCACCCGTGGCGAAAACCTTTCAGTGCCCCGGAGGAGGCGGCGGAAGAAGCAGGCGTAAAAACTTCTTGTCCTCAGGCGAGCGACCCCAGGGGTTTCACTGGTGAACAGCGGGTTTTCCGGCTACGAAACGGCCCGCCGATGCCCCCTCCCCCCCCTGGATCCGCGCCCGCGCTCGCCCTCCACGACGTGAGCAAGCGCTATGGGCGACGGTGGGCGCTGGCGCGCCTCACCTACGCGCTGCCCGCCGGCCGTTCGCTGCTGCTCACCGGCCACAACGGCTCCGGGAAGACGACGCTGCTGCGCCTCGTGGCCACCGCGCTCGGGCCCACCGCGGGCCGCGTGGAGGTGCTGGGCCGGGACGCCGTGAAGGAGCGCGAGGCGGTGCGCCGCGAGGTGGCGCTCCTGTCCCACGCCAGCTTCCTCTACGAGGACCTCACCGCGCAGCAGAACCTGCTGGTGCTGGGGCGCCTGCTGGGCGTGGACGCGCCGCGGGACGTCGCGGACGCGCTGCTCCACCGGGTGGGCCTGACGCGCCGCACGGACAGCCCGGTGCGGGGCTTCAGCGCGGGCATGCGCAAGCGCCTGGCCATCGCGAGGCTCCTGATGAAGGCCCCCGCCCTGGCGCTGCTGGACGAACCCTTTGGAGAGCTGGACCCCGCGGGCATCGTGGACATGGAGCGCGTCATCGCGGAGCTGAAGGCGGCGGGGACCACGGTGGTGCTGGCCACGCACCTCATCGAGCAGGGCCTGAGCCTGTGCGAGGAGCGGCTGCACCTCCAGGACGGCCGGGCGGTGGCGGCATGAGCGCGCCCAACGCGAGGCGCCGGCCGGGCCTGCTGACGACGACGCTCGTCCTCCTGCGCAAGGACCTGCTCATCGAGTGGCGCACCCGCGCGCGGCTCAACGCGCTGGTGTTCTTCGCCATGGCCACGCTGCTGCTCTTCTCCTTCGCGCTGGGCCCGGACACGAAGCTCCTGGAGCGCAACGCGGGCGGCTACCTGTGGCTGGCCATCCTCTTCGCCAGCGTGCTGTCGCTGGGCGAGTCCTTCCGTGTGGAGACGGAGAACGCCTGCCTGGACGGCGTGCGCCTGGCCCCCGCGGACGCGCGCGCCATCTTCCTGTCCAAGGCGCTGGGCAACGCCCTGCTGCTGCTGGCACTGGGAATGCTGCTGGTGCCCGTGATGGTGGCCCTCTACGGCGTGCGCATCGTCACCGGGGTCGGTGACCTGGCGGGCATCCTGGTCCTGGGCAGCCTGGCGCTCAGCGCCCCGGGGACCGTGTACGCGGCCATCTCCAGCAACGCCCGGGCCCGGGATGTGCTGCTGCCTCTGCTATTGTTCCCGCTCGTCATCCCGGCCCTCCTCTCCGCTGCCAAGGGGACCACGCTCGTACTCCAGGGTGACCCGATGCAGCAGCTGGGCTCATGGCAGGGGCTGCTGCTGGGGTTCAATCTGATTTACTGGGGCGTAGGCTTCGTGCTGTTTCCCCGGGTCATCGAGGACTGAAGGATGAACAAGTTCGTCAAGTTTGGCTTGCCGGCGCTGACGCTGGCACTGCTGGGCGCGGGCTGGTGGCTGGGCCTCGCGTGGGCACCGCCGGACCGGGAGATGGGCGACGTGCAGCGCATCATGTACGTCCACGTGCCGCTCCAGTGGATGGCCATGATGGCCATGTTCATCAACTTCGTGGCCGCGGTGACGTACCTGCTGCGCCAGTCGTGGAAGACGGACGCGATGGCGGAGGCCTCCGCGGAGGTCGGCCTGCTCTTCGGCACGCTGGGCATGATCACCGGCTCCATCTGGGGCCGCCCCACGTGGGGCGTGTACTGGTCGTGGGATCCGCGCCTGACGTCGGAGGCCATCCTGCTGGTGTCCTACACGGGCTACCTGGTGCTGCGGCGCTTCGTGGAGGACCCGGAGAAGCGCGCGGTGTGGAGCGCGGTGGTGGCCATCATCGGGGCCATCAACCTGCCCATCGTGTGGTTCTCCGTGCGCTGGTGGCGCAGCCTCCACCAGGTGCAGTCCAGCCCCAAGACGGTGGACCCGCAGATGGTGCTGCCCCTGCGCGTGTCCGCGTTCGGCATGCTGGCGCTGCTCATCCTCTTCATGGTGCACCGCTACCGCATCGCGCTCGCGGAGCGGAAGGCGGAGGTGGCGCTGCCGGACGCGCTGCCCACGGATGACCCCGCGCTGCGCGCGTCCCATTCCTCGAAGGTGGCCTGAACATGACCTCGCTGACGTCGCTGATGCTGCTGGCCCAGGTGGGCAGCGGCCGTCTCCAGGGTGGTTGGGGGTATGTGCAGGCGTGCTACGGCATCTCCGTGGCCGCCTTCGTGCTCTACTCGGTGTCCCTCTGGGCGCGCCGTCCCCGCGCCTCCGCTGATTCGAAGGAGTGAGCCCATGACGCCCGTCAACCGCAACCGCCTCATCGCGCTGGGAGCCCTGCTCTTCGCCGGCGCGGGCCTGGGCTTCATCGCCTTCGGCAACATCGGGGACAACCTCGTCTACTACTGGAGCCCGTCGGAGCTCCTCTCCAACGGGGACAAGGCCTACACGGCCACCATCCGCCTGGGCGGCGTGGTGCAGCCGGGCAGCATCCAGTGGAACGAGTCCCACACCACGCTGGACTTCCGCGTGGCGGACAGCGCGCAGCCGGACGCGCAGAGCGTGCACGTGCGCTCGCTGGAGACGCCGCCGCAGATGTTCCGCGAGAAGATCGGCGTCGTGGTGGAGGGCACCTATGACAAGTCCGGCGTCTTCACGTCCAACCGGCTGATGGTGAACCACTCCAACGAGTACCGCGCGCCCAAGGAAGGCGAGTCCCCGCGCAAGTGGCAGGACACGCTGGCCGAGGGCGCCACCACCGCGACCGCGACGCCGCCGGGGGCGCCGTGAACGGAATGCTGGGCTATGGGCTGGTCCTCGCGGGCCTGGCCTTCGCGGCGTTCGGCGCCGTCCTGGGGCTGGTGGGCGGCCTGCGCCGCAGCGACGCCAGCTACCCCTGGGTGCTGCGCGCGGTGTGGGGCTTCGCCGCGTGCATGATCGGCAGCAACCTGGTGATGGTGGAGGCGCTCATCAGCCACGACTTCAGCGTGAAGTACGTGGCCCAGGTGGGCAGCCGCGCGACGCCGCTCATCTACACCATCGTGTCGCTGTGGAGCGCGCTGGAGGGGTCCATCCTCTTCTGGGGCCTCATCATGGGCACCTACGTGGCGGCGTTCGCCTGGGTGCACCGCAAGGAGCACGCGCGCTACATGCAGCTGGCGCTGGGCACCATGCTGGCCGTGGGCGTCTTCTTCGCCTTCCTCATCGCGGGCCCCGCGAACCCCTGGGGCGCGGTGACGCCGGTGCCGGCGGACGGCCCGGGCCCGAACCCGCTGCTGCAGAACCACTTCCTGATGATCATCCACCCGCCCATGCTCTACGCGGGCTACGTGGGCATGACGGTGCCGTTCGGCGTCGCCGTGGCGGGCCTGCTGCGCGGGGAGATTGGCGAGGCGTGGATGGCGCCGCTCCGGCGCTGGACGCTCATCGCGTGGATGTTCCTCACGCTGGGCATCGTGCTGGGCTCGTGGTGGGCGTACGCCGTGCTGGGCTGGGGCGGCTACTGGGCGTGGGACCCGGTGGAGAACGCGTCGTTCCTGCCGTGGCTGACGTCCACGGCGTTCATGCACTCCACCATGGTGCAGGAGCGCAAGCGGATGCTGAAGCTGTGGACGCTGAGCCTCGCGCTGGCGTCGTTCGTGCTCACCATCCTGGGCACGTTCATGACCCGCTCCGGCATCTTCAACTCGGTGCACTCGTTCACCCAGTCGGACATCGGGCCCACGTTCCTCGTCTTCATCGCCATCCTGCTGGTGGTGTGCATTGGCCTGCTGGCCACGCGCGGACACCTGCTGGCGCCGGAGGGCCGGCTGTCGTCCATGATGTCGCGCGAGGCGAGCATCCTGGTGAACAACCTGGTGTTCGTGGCCATCACCTTCACGGTGCTGCTGGGCACGCTCTACCCGCTGGTGTCTGAGGCCGTGCGCGGCATCCGCGTGAGCGTGGGCGAGCCGTACTTCAACAAGATGGCGGTGCCGGGCGGCATCGCGGTGCTCTTCCTCATGGGCGTGGGCCCGGTGCTGCCCTGGGGCACGCCGGACAAGGCCACGCTGCGCCGGCAGTTCCTCATCCCCGCGGCGGTGGGCGTGGTCATCACGGCGGCGTGCTACGCGGCGGGGCTGCGCGGCGTGTACCCGCTGCTCACGTTCGGCCTGGCCGGCTTCGTCACCGTCATCACGCTGCGCGAGCTGGCGGTGCCGGTGCGCGTGCGCATGACGGAGCGCAAGGAGGGCTTCGTCACGGCGCTGACCACCGCGACGGGCAAGGCGCGCCGGCGCTTCGGCGGCTACGTGGTGCACCTGGGCATCGTGCTCATCATCGTCGCCGTGGCGGCCTCCAGCGCGTACGTGAAGCACACGTCCGGCACGCTGAAGAAGGACGGCACGCTGATGCTGGACGGCTACCAGCTGAAGTACGTGGGGCTGACCAGCGGCGAGGAGCCGCACCGCACCTTCGTCGCCGCGCGCCTGGAGGTCACGGCGCCCAACGGCGGCGTGACGGAGCTGCGTCCGCGCATGAACTACTACGAGCGGAGCACGGACCCCGTGGGCACGCCCGCGGTGCGCGAGTCGCCGAAGGAGGACCTCTACATCTCGCTGATGGCCTTCAGCGAGACGACGGGCACGGCGAGCTTCAACGTCTGGGTGTTCCCGCTGGTGGGGTGGATCTGGTACAGCCTGCCGCTGCTGCTGCTGGGCACGCTCATCGCCGTGTGGCCGCAGCGCCGGGCGGCGGTGCTGCGCGCGGACGCGCCAGCGGTGGGGGCCTCGCCTCCCCTGGCCGGCGGTGACGCCGAGCGGGGTGCGGCATGAAGCGCTGGCGCCTCCCCCTGCTGTTCGCCGCGGTGGGCGCGGCGCTGCTCTTCGTCCTCTTCCAGGGCTTCGGGCGGAATCCGCACGAGGTGCCGTTCATGCTGAAGGGCACGGCCGCGCCGGACTTCGCGCTCAAGCCGCTGGACGGCGGCGACCCCGTGAAGCTCTCGGACCTCCAGGGCCGCCCGGCGGTCATCAACTTCTGGGCCTCGTGGTGCGGGCCCTGCAAGTACGAGCACCCGGTGCTGGAGTGGGGCTCGCGCGAGCTGGGCGCGCAGGCCGTCTTCATGGGCGTCGTCTTCGAGGACACGGAGCCCAACGCGCGCGACTTCCTGCGCCGCATGGGGGCCAGCTTCCCGCAGCTGATGGACGAGCGCTCGCGCA
Organism: Corallococcus sp. RDP092CA; assembly: GCF_041903675.1. NCBI lineage: Bacteria > Pseudomonadati > Myxococcota > Myxococcia > Myxococcales > Myxococcaceae > Corallococcus > Corallococcus sp. RDP092CA. The sequence goes on from NZ_JAYESI010000042.1 coordinate 45,227, forward strand.
TGGCGGTGGACTACGGCGTCGCGGGCGTGCCGGAGACGTACTTCATCGACGCGAAGGGCATCATCCGGGGCAAGCACGTGGGCCCCATCGATCCGCAGACGCTGGCGCGGCGGGTGAAGGAGCTGAACCAACCGCTGGCCGGCTCCTCCGCGGAGGCCGCGCGTCAAGACTGAGTCACGCCGCCCGCTCGGACGGCAGGCGCCCGGGAGCCGGCAGGGAGCTCCCGGGGCCGCCTCGCGGGAGGTGTGGAATCCGTAGTAAGTCCCTGCTGTCGGCGTCGTGCGCAGGGGCTCCCCCCGGCCCCGGTCCCAGCGAGGTGGGCTTCCATGCAGTGCCCCGAGTGCGGTGAGAACGCGGCGGACGTCCGCCTGGCCTACTGCGAGAACTGCGGAGCGAAGATGCCGGCCCGCCAGCTCCCGCCCCCGCGTGCGAGCAGCGTCCGCGGCTCGCGTCCCAGCCGCCCCGCCTCCGAGCCGGCCTATGCGTCGGAGATCATGGACGAGGAGGAGGACGGTCCGCCGGGTCGCGCCACCGCGCCGTCGCGCGGCGCCCGCGCGCAGCCTCCGCCGGAGGAGCTCGAGGACGAGGAGCCGTACACGGGCCCGCGCTGGCTGAAGGACGTGCCGGGCCACTCGCAGAGCGTGTTGGGCGTGGGGGTGGTGGCGTTCTCGCTGGTGCTGTCCATCCTCCCCTTCTTCCCCAGCGTGGGCGTGCTGGGGACGCTGCTGACGCTGGTGGGCTGCGTGGCGGTCGTGGCGCGGGAGCTGCGCCGCGGCGGCGACGCGCCCGGCTGGGTGGACTCCGTGCCGCTGGTGCTGATGCGGCCGGAGGTGCCCGCCGCGTTCACGCTGCTGCTGGTGGCGCTGTCGGTGCGGCTGCTCTCCGGGTTCAACCTGCTCTTCCCCCTCTGGGCGGCGGGCACGGCGCTCATCGCCGTGGAGCAGTACCGGCTGGTCATCGCGGAGCCGGATGGCGTGGGCCGCCACTTCGACCTCCGCTCGCTGCTGGGCTTCCCGCGGGTGCTGGCGCTGGCGGGCGTGGCGGTGTGCGTGGTGGCCCTCTTCCTGCCCTGGGGCAAGGGGCTGGCGGACGGCTCGCGGGTGCCGGACAACGCGCCGGTGCCGGGCAGCGTGCGTGGCGCGCCGCCGGAGCTGCGCGTGCTGCCCACGACGCGGCCCTCGGATGACTCGCTCTACAGCGCGGGGGGCGGCGTCGCGGCGCGCTCGGGCTGGGACCTGCCCTTGTCGGAGCTGCCGCTGCTGGTGCTCCTGTCGGTGCTGGTGCTCGCGGCCCTGCGGCCGGACGTGGAGCGCCCGGGCCTCCTGCGGTGGGCGCCGGTGGGCGCGGTGAGCGCGAGCCTGCTCTGGGCGCTCGCGGGGGTGAAGCTCGCGGTGGGGCCCATCGCGTTCCTCGTGGGCCTGGGGGCGGTGGGCTTCCACGCCGCGCGCCAGGCGCTGGGCCGCGACGCGCCGGCCGGGCTCCTGCCGCCGGAGGACGACCCCTACGACCCGGACGAGGACCTGGAGACCGAGCCCGACTCGGGCTACCGGAGCTGAGGCGCCCGCGAGCGCCATGGGAGGGCCGCCCGGGCGGCGGGCGTGCGGCCCAGGAATCCCTGTGCAATACCCGTCAGGGGGCGGTAGTTAGGGACGGCCCCCGCTGGAGCCCCCGATGAATGCCGTCCTCGTCTCGTTGACCCTCGCCCTGAGCCTCGCCACGGGGCAGTTCGCGCCGCAGCAGGCCGCGAGTGATCCGCTCGCGCCGGAGCAGGAAGCCCGGGTGCAGCAGCTGGCGAAGAAGCTGCGCTGCGCGGTGTGCCAGGGCCTGTCGGTGGCGGACAGCCCGTCCTCCATGGCGCGCGCGCAGCTGGACAAGGTGCGCGAGCTGGTCTCCGCGGGGAAGACGGACCCGGAGATCGTCGACTACTTCGTGGCGCGCTACGGCGAGTGGGTGTTGCTGGAGCCGCGCGCGGAGGGCTTCAACTGGTTCGTGTGGCTGGGGCCGGTGGCGCTGGTGCTGGGCGGCCTCTTCGTCATCCTGAAGCAGCGCCAGCCCCTGCCCGAGGGCGCCGCGCCCGCGCAAGCCGCGCAGGCCCCCTCCCCTTCCACTCCCGCGCCGTCTCCGGACGATGCGGACCCCTACCTCCAGGCCGTGCGCCGGGAGCTGGAGCGCTAAGCCATGCAGCCCGAGCCCACCAACTGGTTGCCCGGAATCATCGTCCTCTCGGTCGCCTTCGTGCTGGCGGCCGCGTGGCTCCTCTACATGAAGATGAAGACGGGGAGCGCGCTGCCGGACACGACGCCGAAGCCGGACGGCGCGGTGGAGGACCTGGCGCAGCGGGCGCAGTCGCTCATCGAGCAGCTGCGCACGCTGGAGGCGGAGAAGCACCACTTCAGCGCGGAGCACTACACGGCGGAGAAGGCGCGGCTGGAGAAGGAGGCGGCGGCCGCGCTGCGCGCGAAGGACGAGCACCAGAAGCGGCAGGCGGCGGGAGCGCAGGCGCCCGCGCGCAACGTGCCGGCGCCCTCGGGCTGGGCGTCGCGCAACCCGCAGCTGGTGGGCGCGATGTGGGGCGCGGGCCTGGTGGTCTTCTTCGGAGGGCTGGGCTACCTGCTCGTGTCCGAGCAGAAGCCGCGGGAGGAAGGGCAGATGGGCACGGGCGCGACGCCCCCGGGCATGGCCCAGCAGCAGGCGCCGCTGCCCGAGGCGGACGACGAGCTGGAGCAGGCGCGGCAGCGGCTGGCGTCGAACCCGGGCGACGTGGAGGCCGCGTCGATGCTGAGCCACGAGCTCATCCGCCAGCAGCAGTTCGAGGAGGCGCTGAAGGTCACGCTGAAGGGCCTGGCGGTGGATCCGTTCAACGTGGAGCTGCGGGTGCACCGGGGCGTGCTGCGCGCGGCGTCGCAGGGCGACCTCCAGGGCGCGGAGCAGGAGCTGACGGAGCTGGTGGACACGTGGCCGGACGCGCAGGAGGCGCTCATCTTCCTGGGCAGCCTGTCGCTGCGCCGGGGAGACAAGGCCGGAGCGCTGGCGCACTTCGAGCGCTTCACGGTGGAGGTGCCCAAGAACATGCAGCCGCCGCAGCTGGCCCCCGCCATCGCCCAGCTGCGCGCGGAGATCGCGCAGCAGTAGGCCGAGGCCTCACCCCAGCCTGCGTCAATTCACCGCGGCCCTCCGCCGACGGAACCGGCGCACCTTCTCCACCAGCTCATCCGACAGGACGCCCTTCACCGCGTTGCGCGTCCGCCGGGCCCACTCCTCGGAGCGCGTGAACCATTCGCCCGCGAAGCCCGTGCCGTGCACGCGCAGCGACACCGTCTGGCGCTGCTTCGTCACCCAGTCGGACTTGTACGTCTCCGTGCCCCGCAGGAAGTCGTACTCCGTCAGGCCCAGCTCGATGGCGTCCTTGAACGTCTCGCCCACCAGCACCAGGCCCACGCTGCGGTTGCGCCACGCCGGGTCGTACCCGGACTGGAAGTACACGAACGTCTGGCCATGCAGGATGCCGTACACGGACGCCACCGCCTGGCCGCCCACCTTCATCGTGTACATCCGCAGCCGGCCCCGCTCCGCCAGCCACTGCGTCGCGTCCCGGTGGAACGCCTCCACTCCGGCGCCCTTGATGCCCTGCGACCCGCCATCCGAGGACCAGCGCAGCGCGTGCAGCCGGAAGAAGTCCGTCATCGGCCCGGCCAGCTCGCCCGGCGAGTCCGTGCGCTCGATGCGATAGCCGTCCTGCTTCTCCAACCACTTGCGGCGGCGCAGGTAGTTGTCCCGCCGGCCCGTGCGCTTGAGGAACGCGTCGAACGGCTCGCCCGGCGCCAGCGTCTCGTACGGGCACACGTAGCGCTCCGTGACGCGCACGTCGCCAAACACCTCGCGCGCCACGCCGAGCGTCGTCGCCCCCTCGCGCAGGTCCGTCAAGTCCAACACGTCCCACTCGTCGCGCAGCCCCTGGAGCACGTGGAAGAACGCCCGGGCGACCTCCGCCTCGCGGCCCTTGCGCGCCACCACGTCCAGGTAGTCGCTGCCCACGTGCGTCTCACCCAGGAAGCCCAGGCGCCGCACGCGCACCCCGTTCACCCAGCGGTGCGTCAGCCCCAGCGGCAACAGGCCCACCAGCGAGCCCAGCCGGTCGCGCGCCGTCAGCACCAGCGGCCGCACGTCGGACGCGATGCGCCGGCACCACGGATACAGCCACTCCCACGCGTTGAACGGACCGGCCGTGCTCGCGTCCAGCAGCGCGTTCCACTCCGCCCGCATCCCCGCCAGCTGCGAGGCATTGCCCACCGCCGCCACGTCCAGGCGCGGCGCCAACCTCGGCCCTGACGTCAACTCGTCTTCGCGGATCACCGCGTCACCCTGATGCCTTTCCCGAAGCACTGCCCCGACACCCGGGGGCCATTGCAACCCGGGCGCCAGCTCCTGGCCCCTCACGACGCGCGCTTGCTCGGTCGGCGCTCGGACTTCAGCGCCTCCCGCACCACGTCCGCCACCTGCCCCATCACCTCCGGCGACAGGTCCTGGTGGCAGGGAATCTCCAGGATCGTGCGGCGCAGCTGCGCCACCTCCGGGAACTCCGACGGGTCGCACGCGGGATGGAAGCGCTTCCAGAAGTCGATGGCGTCGATGCCCCGCTCCCGCAGCCTCGCCAGCAGCGTGTCCTTGTCCTGCACCACCATCGGGTAGAACAGGGGGCTGACGCCCGGCGGCAGCTGGTTGAAGAGCGGCGGAGACACGTCGCGCAGCCGGCTCAGCAGGAGGAAGTAGTTGCGGCGGCGCGCCTCGACGATGGCCTCCAGGTCCTGCGCCAGGGCGATCCGCTTCGTCAGCGGGCTCATGCCCAGGTCCACGTGCCGCCGGTCGAAGTGCTGCGTGCCCGTGGCCACCCGCTCGATGCTCGCGGCCTTCACCGTGCCGTGCCCCACGGAGCGCACCAGGCCGCGCAGGCCCCGCCCCACCGCTCCGCCGCGCAGCTCCAGGTTCTGGAGCAGCGCGGACACGGCGTGGCTGAAGGTGGACGCCAGGGGCGGCGACGGCGGCTCCGGCAGGCTGTAGGAGCGCGGGCCGTTGACGACCAGCGCGCCCCCGTTGGGTACCGGGAGGGTCTTGTAGAGGCAGAAGATGCCCACGTCGCCCGTGGTGCCCAGCGGCGTCGCGCCGTCCGACGACAGCAGGGACAGCGCGCAGTCCTCGATCAGCGGGAGGCCGTGCGCGTCCGCCAGCTCGCGCATGGCGGCCGCGGGCCCCGGGAAGCCCGCGTAGTGGGTGAGGTAGAGCGCGCGCGTCTTCGGCGTGATGCGCCGGGCCACGTCCGCCACGTCCACGTCCCAGCGGCCGCCCACGCGGTAGAAGCGCGGCGTCGCGCCCGCGTCCACCACCGCCTCCACCTCCACGCCGTGGTGGTAGGCGGGCATCAGCACCTCGCCGCCGTCCAGGCGCAGCATCTTCATGGTCAGCCAGACGGCGTTGCGCGCGAAGTAGAAGTAGCGCGCGTTGGGCGAGGAGAACGGCGGCAGCGCCCCCGGGCGCGGCCGCGCCAGCAGCATCCCCGGCCACAGCGTGGGCAGGGACGGAACGAACAGCCTGTCAGTCGTCTTCACCGCTTCCATCGCGCCACCACCTCTTTCGCCGCCGGGAGCCACCGGAACTTCGCCGCGCACAGGGCCCGGCCGAAGGCGGTGTCACTGAACACGTAGAGCCAGGTGTGCCGGCGGACCTGCTCCGTCCAGTCGCGCTTCCACACCATGTCCGGCCCCAGGAAATCGAACTCGGTGAGCCCCCGCGCGAGGCAGTCCCCCAGCACCTCCTCCACGAGGAGCTGCCCCGGGCTGCACTCCTTCAGGCGCTCGTCGTAGCCGGGCTTCAGGAGGAAGTAGCGGCCGCCGTACTCCAGGCCGTACTGGAACGCCACCGCGCGCCCGTCCAGGCGCAGGAAGTACAGCGCCAGGCGGTCGCGGTAGGCCGCGTCCCGCGCCAGCTCCGTGTAGAAGCCGCGCGTCTTCGCGTCCTGCGCCATGGCCGTGCCGTTGGCGCCCTTCCAGCCGCTCTGCTCCAGGAGCAGCCCCTCCTCCAGCGTGCCCTCCAGGTCCAGCCCGCCGCTGACGCGCTCGAAGGTGACCCTCCCCTTCTCCTCCAGCTTGCGGCGCCGGCGGCGGCAGTTGGCCTTGAACTTGGATGGCAGCTTCGCGAAGTACGCCTCCTTCTTCGCGGGCAGCGGCACGTAGGGCGACCGCAGCGACTCCCACTCGCCCACCGGCAGCCGGGCCTGCTTCGCGGCCTCCAGCAGGCGGAAGCCCACCCCGCCGTCCGGCACGTCCGTCAGCCGCAGCACGTCCCAGCCGCCCGTCGCGCGCAGGTGCGCGAGGAAGGCCCGGGCCGCGGCGTCCGGCTCCCGCGCCAGCATGTCGAAGCGGCAGGAGTGCGCGTTGGCCGCCGAGGTGAGCTGGCGCACGGGCACGCCGTACATCGACGTGCGCTCCTCCACCAGCGGCAGCGCGGCGGCGAGCGCGCCATCCCCGCCGCGCAGGGTCAGCACCCGCAGGCGCCCCCCGGCGGCGAAGTTGTCCAGCCACAGCCGCAGGAACTCGTGCCGGTAGAACAGCTCGTTGGAGGTCTGCTCCACGAGCGCGTTCCACTCGGCTTCCAGGGACATGAACGCCGCCCGGTCGTTGACCTCCACGACCCGCGAGACGGCGGAAAGGTTGATGGCTTCCATGTTCGCGGGCCCCAAGGTGGTGATGGTGCGGCCGGACTACAACCCGCTGCGCGCCATCTTCAGCAGGCACGCGGCGACCTTGCGGCTGTCGTGTCGGATCTTGGACCCCTCCTTGAGCAGGTCCGCCTGCACCGGAATCACGCCGGACGACAGCAGCTCGCGCGTCTCCGCCGTCACCAGGAAGGAGCCCTTGCGCGCGTAGCGCTGGATGGACTCCTCCGCGGGCATCCGGCCGTTGACGAGCACCGCGTCCAGCACCGGCCCCACGTGGTCGATGACGGCCTGCACGTGGTCCAGGCAGTTCATGCCGTCCGTCTCGCCCGGCTGGGTCATCAGGTTGGCCACCATGACCTTCAGCGCGCGCGTCTCCTTCAGCGCCTGGGCCACGCCGTCCACCAGCAGGTTGGGCAGCACGCTCGAGTACAGCGACCCCGGCCCGATGGCGATGAGGTCCGCTGAATAGATGGCCTCCAGCAGGCCGTCCACCGGCGGCGGCGAGCGGGGGCTCAGCGACACCCGGCGCACGCGGCCCTGGGCGCGGCAGATGTTGCGCTCGCCCACCACCTCCGTGTCGTCGTGCATCTGCGCCACCAGCTGCACCGACGCGAGCGTGCTGGGCAGCACCTGGCCCTTGGCGCCCAGCAGCTCCCCGGACAGCCGCACCGCCTCCAGGAAGTCGCCCCTGAGTTCCGCGAGCGCGGCGATGAGCAGGTTGCCCACCGCGTGGCCGGCGAGGCCCCGCGCGCCGCCGAAGCGGTACTGGAACACGTCCTTCAGCGCGCTCTTGCCGCCCGCGAGCGCCACCAGGCAGTTGCGGATGTCCCCCGGGGGCAGCGCGCCGTGCAGCCGGCGCAGGCGGCCGGAGCTGCCGCCGTCGTCGCTCATCGCCACGACCGCGGTGATGTCCACGCCGGGCTGCCCCGCCCTGGGGGCCGCGCGGCGGGCCAGCCCCTTGAGCACCATGGGCAGGCCCGTGCCGCCCCCCATCGCGACGATGCGCGTGGGGCGGTTCTTCGGCGCCTGCAGCAGCTCGTTGCGCTCCACGCCCTGCTGCTTGTTGCGCGCGTCGTCCTGGCTCCACTGCTCCGAGAACGGTGCGTCCACGTCCATGCCCACCATGTTCCGACCCCCTCGCCCATCCCAATCCATGGCTCCACCCTTCGCATCCCGGCCTCCCCCCACAACCGGAGGCCGCGGACCCTCCCCGACATCCACTGCTGAACCGTCCTACCGGGCCCCCCGTCCCAGCAGCACGTGCCGCACCGTGTGGAAGATGATACCGACGTCCAGGAACAGCGACCCGTTCTTCACGTAGTACAGGTCGAACTCCAGCTTGTTGCGCGCGTCCTCCACCGACGCGCCGTAGGGGTAGCGGATCTGCGCCCAGCCCGTGATGCCCGGCTTCACCGCCTCGCGCAGGCCGTAGAACGGGATCTGCTGCTTGAGCTGCTCGGTGAACACCGGGCGCTCCGGCCGCGGGCCCACGAAGCTCATGTGGCCCAGCAGCACGTTGAACACCTGCGGGATCTCGTCGATGCGCGTCTTGCGGATGAACCGGCCCACCCGCGTGACGCGGTCGTCGTTGGAGCGCGCCCACACCGCGCCGTCCTTCTCCGCGTCGGTGCGCATGCTGCGGAACTTCCAGAGCGGATACGCCTTGCCGCCCAGGCCCACCCGGTCCTGCCGGTAGAAGATGGGGCCCCTCGAGTCCAGCTTGATGGCGATGGCCACCAGCACCAGGAAGGGCGACGCCATCAGCAGGAGCAGCGACGCCACCGCCACGTCGAACACGCGCTTGAAGGCCCGGCGCAGGGGCGACACCGTCATCTCGTCCGCGAAGGCGAAGTCGCTGGCGCGCAGGAACTGCACCGGGATGCGGCGCAGCACGCGCTCGCAGAAGCCCGCCGCGTCGTACACCCGCCGCCCGTCCAGCCGGCAGCGCAGCAGGGAGTCCACCCAGTTGGCGCCGCGCATGTCGTCCGCGGCCTGCACCACGTAGGAGGCGTTGAGGCGCGCCGCCATCGCGTCCAGCGACTCCTCCACCTTGCGCGGGTCCACCAGGGCCACCACGCGGAAGGAGCCCTCGCCGCCGTCCTCGATGGCGCTCGCCACCGCGCGGGCCTTGAGGCCGTCGCCGACGACGAGCACCGCGTCGGGCTCGCCCACCAGCGCCCGGATGGAGACGCGCACCACCAGGGTGCCGGCCAGGGCGCCCATCGCGCCGCCCAGCAGCGTCCCGGGGGGCAGCACCACCGGCAGGACGAGCGGCAAGAGCAGCATCACGCCGCCCGCCACCATCGCGGTGACGCCCGCGGCCTTGAGGAAGCGGTAGCCGCGCGTCCGGTCCTCCGCGGCGATGCGCAGGTCGTAGAGGTCCAGCAGGTACAGCGTGAACTGGAAGGTGACGACGAAGGCCAGGCCCAGCCCCACCAGCGTGGGCCACATCGTGGCGAACGGCGGCTGGGTGCCCAGGGGCGCGAAGAGGGCCGCGCAGGCCGCGGCGCCCGCGACACAGGCCAGCGCGATCGCCGAGGACTCGGCGAGGAAGAACGTCAGTTTCTTGGCTGAAAAATAGTGGTGGAAAACGCGAAGCACGTGACTCCTCCAACCCCAACCCGCCGCCGCTCCAGGCCCCCCGCCCTTCACCCCTCATCGGGGCGAGGAGCGGGTCGGGCCTTTGAAACACCTCACCTCACCGCCACCCGCTACCGCTTCACGTAGTTCTTCAGGTACGGGGTCGCGTTCACCTCCGCCCCGTTGAGCACGCAGCCCACCAGCGCCGCGCCCGCCAGCTGCTCCACCGCCTGGTTCACCACCTTGGAGGGGGTGACGTTGGCGCGGATGACCATCAGCACGCCGTCCATCTGGTGGCCCAGGATGGCCGCGTCCGCGAACGGCAGCGTGGGCGGCAGGTCCACGTACACCTCGTCGAAGCCGTCGCGCACCGCCTTGAGGAACTGCTTCATGCGGGCGCTCGCCAGCACCTGGGTGCTCTCCTCCGGCGTGGCGCCGGCGGGGATGACCGCCAGCCGCGTGGCGTTGAAGCGGCGCACGACGTCGCGCACGTCGCACTCGCCGGCCAGCAGCTCCGCCAGGCCCTGCTTGTTGCGCATGCCCAGCGTGGGCGCCACCTGCCCCCGCCGCAGGTCCGCGTCCACCAGCAGGATGCGGCGCTCCGGGTTCGCCCGGGCGGCGGCCAGGGCCAGGTTCACGCTCGTCACCGTCTTGCCCTCGCCGGGCATCGCGGAGGTGAGCGCCACCACCTTCATCGGGCGCTGCTCGCGCATCCGCTCCAGGCGGTAGTACAGGGTGCGGTACTGCTCGGCGGCCGCGGAGGCGGGGGCCGTGAGCGTCACCACCCGGCGGTCCACCGCGTTCGAGGAAGCCGCGCTCTCATCCACACGCGGGAGGAAGTTACCGGCCCGCTCCATCGTCGAGTCCATCTGTGTTCTCCAATCCTTTCCGTAGGGGGTCGGCAATTAGTTCAGGGAAGTAGGCGAGGAGACGCTGTTCCGGCTCCCGTTCATGGGCATCAACACCCGCTTCTCCGTCTTGCCCTGCATGTTCGGGACCACCGCGAGGACAGGCAGCGTCAGGCGCTCGCGGACCTCGGTGCCGTCGCGCAGGCTGTCGTCGCGCATCTCCAGGACGGTGCCGGTAAGGACGCCCAGGGCCAGGGCCACCAGCGCGGCGATGAGCAGGCCGCTCATGCGGTCCGGGCGGGCGGGCGCGGAGGGCACCCCGGCGGGCGAGATGACGTTGAACAGGCTCTTGGCGCTCTTGGCCTCCAGCTCCTGGGCGATCTCCGCCTCCACCTTGCGGCTCACCACGCTCTGGTACTTGGTGCGGGCGATCTCGTAGTCCCGGTTCATGACCGCCAGCTCCTGGGCCCAGCGCGGGGTGTTGTTCAGCCGCGCCTGGTACGCCTCGGCCTGCTTCTGGAGGTCCACGATGTCCTTCTGGATGTTGGTGACGAGCGTGGCCACGCGGGCGCGCTCGTTGCGCTCGGCGTACATGCGGCCCTCGGCGTCCTTGCGCTGGGCGCTGATGTCGTTGAGCTCACGCTCCATCCGCTTCACCTCCGGGTGGTCCTCCGTCCACTGCGTCTTCGCCTGGGTGAGGGTGCGGGACAGGCCGCTCTCCGTGGCCTCCAGGCGGCCGGCCTCGCTGTCCGCGGCGTTGCGGGCGCGGGCCAGGTCGGAGCGGCGCGCCTCGGCCGTGCGCAGCTCCTCGGACTTCATCTGCAGCTGGGCGCCGATGCGCTCCAGGCCGCGCATGTTCATCTCCATCTGCTCGGGCAGCTCGCCCAGGTGGTCCACCTTGAACTTGGAGATCTTCGACTCCCAGGCGGACACGGCCTTGCCCATGGAGATCATCTCGTCGTTGAAGAGGTCCGTGGCGCGGGCCGCCTGCGCCTGGCGGATCTTCAGCGTCTCCTCGGAGAAGATGGCCGGCAGGCGGTTGGCCACCTGCGCCACCACCTGCGGGTCGCGGCCCGCGTAGGTGAGCTCGAAGGCCGTCTCACCCTCGACGCGCACGGTGATGTCCTTGCGCATCTGCTCCACCGCCGCCTCGATGCCCTTCTCCGACACCAGCTCCGGGTAGAGGTTCATCTCCTCGATGGCCTTCTGGAGCACCGGCCGCGCCAGGAGCTCCTGGCGGACGGTGACGAGCCGCTGCTCGATGAGCTCGCTCACCGTGTGCTGGACCATCTCCTCGCCGGGGCGCTGCGGCTCCACGCGCACCACCACGGACGCTTCATAAATGCTCGGCCGGGTCATCACGATGGCCGCGCCCAACACGAAGATTGCTGCAGCGATCGCCCCCACCAGGGCCTTTCGGCGCCACAGCGCCGAAAGCAACTGGTCCGCCGTCATCCCACGCTCCATGATCCGCTCCTCCATCCTCGTCATCTCTCGAAGGTTGCCTACCAAGCTGTCATCACCAGACGGAGGGCGAACACGTTGCGTGTCAGGTCCCCCGCCCCAGCGACATCCGCCGCGCCCACCTGCGCGATGCGGTCAAAAGCGCCCTGCAACGCGAGCCGCCGGCCGAGCCGGTACTCGACGCCTCCCCCCACCGCGTAGCCCTGCGACACGTTCGTGGTGTTGCGCCACTCCGTGTAGTGCTCACCGGGCGCCGTCCCGTTCCGGAAGAAGCTGGCCGCCCCGAAGGCCGACAGCTTCTGCGTGAACCGGTGCGCCCCCATCACCGACGCGTAGTCCGCCCACACCGCGCCGGAGAAACCGCTCGCGCCCACCAGGTCGTGGCCCATGGCGAAGCCGAAGTCGCTGCGCTCGCCCTCGCGCACCACCTCCAGCGCCGCGCGGGGCATCCACCCGCCGCGCGCCGCGTCCGTCGGCAGGTAGCGCACCGGCCCCCCCCGGAGGGTGAGCGTGGTGGGCCGCGTCAGCCGGTAGCGCACGGCCGCGGAGGCGCCGTGCGCCTGGCTGTAGTCGCCGGCGTACAGGAAGCCCTGGTAGCGGTACTCGGCGCCCAGGGACAGCCGGCGCGTGGAGCGGTACCACAGCTCCACCGACGGGGTGTGCGCGTAGCCCGCCACCCGCCCCGGCTCGATGATGCGCGTCGCCTCGAACATGTAGTTGCCGCGCACGTCCAGGCGGTCCGTGACGCGCCCGGTGAGCCCCACCCGCGTCTGCGCATAGAAGGTGGGCGCCGTGGAGCGCGCCAGCCCGTCACGCGGCAGCGACGTGGGGTCGGTGACGCGGAACACCCGCGCGCTGGCGTCCAGCCGCAGGCGGCGGGTGAGCACGTCCCGGAAGGCCACGCCCGCGCGGTGGTCCACCGTCGTCGTGCCGGAGCCGTGCCGCGCGAGCAGGTCCGTGGCGTAGAAGGACTCCAGCGTCACCTGCTCGTTCTTCACGTCCAGGCCCAGCCGCGGAGACAGCTTCGTCATGAACTGGCCGTTGGTGCCGGTCCCGCCCAGGCGGATGTCGTTGTCGAAGCGCTCCTCCGCCGTCAGGCGCAGCCGCGGCTCCAGGATGGTGGCCGCCTGCGCGGCCGGCGCGGCGATGAGACACCCTGCGATCACTGCCCGCTTCCAATGGCCCCTCACCGCCGCCCTCCCATCCTTGCCCACGCCCACGTTCGCTGCTTCCCGCTGCCTGTCCTTGACGCTCCCGCGACCGTCCCGGCTCACGGGACGACGACGGTGTCACCCGGCCGGAGGATGACGCTCTCGCCGTCGGGGGAGACCAGGTCGCTGTAGCGCACCGGAATCTGTCCGCCCTTGCCGTCCGTGCGGATGACGACGATGCCGTCGGAGTTGGCGAAGTCCGTGAAGCCGCCGGCCAGCGCGATGGCCTGAAGCAGCGACACGCGGCCGCGCAGCGGGTACGCGCCCGGGTGGGCCACCTCCCCCGTCACGAAGACGCGGCTGCTGTTGACCTCGCGGACGATGACCGTCACGCGCGGCTCCTGCACGTACGGCTGGAGGCCCGTCTTGAGCAGCTCCGCCAGCTCCGTGGGCGTCTTGCCCGCGGCCTGCACCTCGCCCACCATCGGAACGGAGATGAAGCCGTCGGGACGCACCGGCACCGTGCGCGACAGCTCCTGATCGCGCCAGACGCTCACGTCGAGCACGTCCTCGCGCCCGATGCGATACGGCTGCTCCGAGTTGTCGACCTTCAGCGCCTGCTGGTGAGCACAACCCGACAGGAGGAGCATCCCCATCACCGTCCAAAACCCCGTGCGCCGCATTCCCATCTTTCGCTCTCCTTCGTTCACGGATGTCCGCGCGGGCCGCGCCGTTCACACGCCCTGGAGGGCCGGGCGACTCGCTTCTGGCGGTGGCTCTTAGCAGCGCGTGTGCCAGCGACCGGGGGGAGGGAAAACCCTTGGAATGCAGTGGGTTACGGCGTGCCACATCAGGCGCACATCAGCGCATCCGGGAAAAATTCCGGTCCCGGGTCGGTGTTCTCCCCTGTGCTTTCTGCCGATCGCTTCCACGAGGAGGAAGAGGATTGCCCACCGGAAGCCACGCGCCTTCCACGCCCGTTCGGGCTCCCCCCTGGGATTCCCGTAGCGGAGGTTCGGCACGAGACTTGAACAGGGATGAGCGTCGAACAGCGATTGGGGTTCAGGGGTTCAACTCAGTCCAGAGGGAGACATCGGATGGGCAAGGTGGCAGGGGCGGTTGGGGTGGTCTTCATGCTCGGGACCAGCATCGTGGGACTGGTGGGGGCCTCGATGGGCGGCAGCGTGGAAGCCGGCGTGCTGGGCATGGTGGGCCTGGCCCTGTATGGCGGCAGCTCGCTCTTGAGCGGCAAGGCGACGGAGCCCGAGGGCGTCGCGAAGCAGGCGTAGCGGCCCGCGCCCACGCGGTCGCGTTCAGGGGCCTTCGGGCCGGTTCAGCGAAGAAGGAAGCCAGGCTTCCTCCCGCTGCCGGCCCGCGGGCCCTTGTCGTGTCCGGGGTTCGGCTCAGGGCTGGTGGGGCCCGGCCTCCGGAGCGGGGGAGGCGCTCGGCTCCGGCAGGACGCGAGGCTCCTCGGCGCCGGGGCGCGGCGGCACCTCCTGCTCCGGGAGCGGCTGTTGCGCGCTGCCCTGGGCCTCCTGGCGGCGCAGGCGCACGGCCCGGCTCCACAGGGCGATGCCCGCCCACACGCCCACGACCGCCGCCGGCACGGCCACGACGTGGGGCCAGTAGAGCGCCACGCCCGCCAGGGCGAGCGGCACCACGCCCGCGCCGAAGACGACCTTGGATTCGGTGCGGCCCAGCTCGCGGTGGTTGGTGACGGCGGCGCCCACGGTGTTGCCCAGGCGCACCGCGCCCGCGGCCGCGCGGCTCATGCTGCCCCGCCGCCCGGGAGCCCCCCGCTGCGCGCGCGGCAGTGGAGGCGCGCCGTTCAGCCGCCGCGCCCGTCCGCCGAGCACCACCTCCGTCGCGTGCTCCAGGTCCTGGAGGTACATGGCCTCCATCTGCTGGGCGAAGCCGGCGTCCTCCACGGCGACGTCGATCTCGGAGTTGCCCAGCCAGCTGGCGGGGTTGAGGTTGGAGGACCCGACGCGCGCCCAGGTGCCATCCGCCACGGCCGTCTTGGCGTGGAGCATGGTGCCATTCCACTCATAGACGCGGATGCCGGCCTCCAGCAGGGGGCGGTAGCCCGCCTGGGTGAGCGGGCGCAGCGCGGGGATGTCGCTGCTGCCGGGCACGAGCAGCCGCACGTCCACGCCGTCGCGCGACGCGGCCCGGAGCGCCTGCACATAGGTGGCGGTGCCCACGAAGTACGCGTCGGTGAGCCACAGCCGCTTGCGCGCGAGCGACGCGATGAGCTGATCCACGCGGAACAGGCCCGCGCTCCAGGGCACGCCGGCCACGACGCGCAGGGCCACGTCCCCCCTGGGCAGGGAGGCGCGGGCGGACAGGCAGCCCTCCTCGTCCAGGGGAGGGCCCACGGTGCTCCAGCCCTGGGCGAAGGCGCGCACCAGATCCACCACGGCGGGGCCGCGGAGCTCCAGGCCGGTGTCGCGCCAGGGGGCCACGCCCTTCTCCGGGTCGCCCACCCACTTGTGGCTCACGCACAGGCCGGAGACGAAGCCCACCTCGCCGTCCACGGTGAGCGTCTTGCGGTGGTTGCGGCCCAGCCACGCGAGCGGCCGGTCGAACTGGAAGGGGTTGAAGGAGCGCACCTCCACGCCCGCGTCGCGCAGGACGCGCCAGTAGTGGCGGGACGCGGCGCCCATGCAGCCCAGCCAGTCATGGAGGACGCGGACCTGCACGCCGTCGCGGGCGCGGGCGCACAGGGCCTCCGCGAAGGCGCGGCCCACCGCGTCGTCTTCAATGATGTAGTTCTCGAAGAGGATGGAGCGCTGGGCCTCCTGGATGGCGCGCAGCCACGCGGGGTAGTTCTCGCGCGCGTCGCGCAGGAGGCGCACCTCGTTGCCGGGCACGAGCGGCGCGCCCGCGGCGCGGGAGAAGACCTGCTCGGCGAGGTTGTGCTGTCGGCCGCTGATGCCCGACGACGTCACGATGGCCACGCGGTGCCTCCTCGGGAAATCGGGGCGCGCCCGAAGGCTCTGGGTGAGGTGCTGCCCCGGAGGGACCGTCGCAAGGGTTTCTCGCGGAGGGATTCCGGAGCGCTCGCGGCGGCGGCGAGGGCCTGTCCGGCTGGCTGCCCTCCCCTCGAGTCCAGGGGTCGGGGGATGCGCTGGGTGGCGCGGGCTTTCATGAGCAACCTCTCCGCGAGGGCGATGGCGTGATGCGGCCCCGGGACGATGGCCGACGGCTTCCTGCTTCCTACCCTTCCCGCGCGCCTCCGCCCAGGGGGACTCGGGCGGAGGTCGGGCGGCGGCCTTCGCCGGGCCCGACCGCGCTCGCGTCGCCGAGCGAGGAGGAGACACAGGCGTGAACGAACCAGCCCCAGCCCTGCCCCGCCTGTCGTTCGACTTCCCGGACGGCGCGGACTTCGGCACCGGCGTGTCCCACGAGTGGCTCCTGACCAACGGCCGAGGGGGCTACGCCTCCGGCACGGTGGTGGGCTGCAACACGCGCCGCTACCACGGCCTGTTCATCCCCACCCTGGAGAGGCTGGGCCGCACGGTGCTGATGGCGCGGCTGGAGGAGACGGCGCTGGTGGACGGGGAGCGCTACCGGCTCACGTCCGAAGAGCACGCGGACGGCGGCGCGAGGGAGGACGGCGCGAGGCACCTGCGGCACTTCCACCTGGAGGGGCTGCTCCCCGTCTGGGAGTACGCGGTGGGGCGCGCGCGGCTGCGGCGGCGCATCGTGATGGTGCACGGCGAGGACACGGTGTTCCTGGAGTGGAAGCACCTGTCTGGCCCGGAGGTGACGCTGCACCTGCGGCCCTTCCCGGTGCTGCGGCCGCACGACGGGCCGCTGTCGAAGGACGTGCCCGCGCCCATCGTCACGCTGCGGGGTTCGCTGATGGAGCTGCGCAACGGCGAGGACGGCCCCCGGCAGCGGATGCATGTGTATTCGGACGGCCCCGCGCCCTACGTGGGCCTGGGAGAGACGTCCCCACCGCAGCACCTGCGGCTGGAGAAGGCGCGAGGCTACGACTTCACGGAGCTACAGCACTCGCCGGGCTACTTCGCGGCGATGCTGCGGCCGGGCGGCACGGTCTACTTCGGGCTCACGGTGGAGACTGCGGGGCACCTGCTGGGGCGGAAGCCCGCGGAGGTGTTCGAGCGGGAGCGGACCCGGGAGGAGCGCCTGCTGGCGCGGGCTCCGGAGCATGCGCGCACGGGAGTCCCCTCGCGGCTGGTGCTGGCGGCGGATCAATTCATCATCGATCCGCCGAGGCCCGCGGACGCCGCGTGGGCGCGGTCGATGGGGCTGGACGCGAGGAGCGTCATCGCGGGCTACCCCTGGTTCACGGACTGGGGCCGGGACACGATGATCAGCCTGGACGGGCTGACGCTGGCCACGGGGCGCTACCGCGAGGCGGCGGCCATCCTGCGCACGTTCGAGCACTACGTGCGGGACGGGCTGATTCCGAACTACTTCCCGGACGGGGAGAGCGAGGGCGTCTACCACACGGCGGACGCGACGCTCTGGTTCTTCCACGCGGTGGACCGCTACCTGGAGGAGACGGGCGACGCAGCGCTGCTGCGCGACCTGTTCCCGACGCTGCGGGACATCGTGGCGCGCCACCAGCAGGGCACGCGCTTCAACATCGGCGTGGATCCGGCGGACGGGCTCCTGCGGCAGGGACAGGAGGGCTATCAGCTCACCTGGATGGACGCGAAGGTGGATGGCTGGGTGGTGACGCCGCGCCGAGGCAAGGCGGTGGAGCTCAACGCGCTGTGGTTCAACGCCCTGCGGCTGATGGCGGGCTGGGCGGAGCGGCTGGGCGAGGAAGCGGGGCCGTACCGGGGCGCGGCGGAGAAGGCGCACGGCAGCTTCAACCGGCGCTTCTGGAACGAAGCGGGCGGCTGCCTCTACGACCTCGTGGACGGAGAGGACGGGCGCGAGGACGCGCACGTGCGGCCGAACCAGGTCTTCGCCATCTCGCTGAAGCACCCGGTGCTCCAGCGAGACAAGTGGGCGAAGGTGCTGGAGGTGGTGAAGCGCGAGCTGGTGACGCCGGTGGGCCTGCGCAGCCTGGCGCCGGGGAGCAGGGACTACAAACCCAGGTACGACGGAGACCTGCGGGCGCGCGACGCGGCCTATCACCAGGGCACGGTGTGGGGTTGGCTCATCGGGCACTACGTGGACGCGACGTTGAAGGTGTCGCCGGACCTGAAGGCCGCGAGGGCCCTGCTGTCTGGACTGGAGGACCACCTGTCGCACGCGGGGCTTGGACAGATTTCGGAAATCTTTGATGCGACCGAGCCCTACCGGCCGCGGGGGTGCTTCGCGCAGGCCTGGAGCGTGGCGGAGGCGCTGCGGGTGTTCAGCAAGACGAACGTGGGGTGACAATCCACTCAAGGTGCTGGTCCAACAGGGCACTGGCTCGCTGGGAGAAAGTCATATGCCCCGTGAACAACATGGGCATTGCAAATCCCTGAAGCTGTGCTAGTCAGTCTGCTTACGCAGTAACGCTGTCGCTCCCCTTACATTCGAGTTCGCCACCTCGCTTGGACTCCGTCATGGGGACCTCCGGGTGTGTTTGTCCATTGCGACCGAGAGGGGAATCGCCACTTCCGTCAGTGGCTCCTTTCCGAACCGTCCATGTTTTCTGATTTCGCACGACTTCTGGCGTGCGGCACACCGGGAGAAGTACGCGTAATGACAATCGCAGCCATCGCCACAGCATTCTCGACCATTGCTCCATTCACCAAGTGCATAGGGCAGGCCATTGCCGCAGCTCCCTTATCTCTTATGGGCTTGGCATTGGGGAGCATCTCGCTCGATGCACAGGCGGCGGGACTGACACCGTCCTCGTCGCAGTATGTCCAGGAGATCTCTCTCGACATGTGCAACTGGGCGAACAGGCCTGTCCAGAGTATGTGCACGACCCAGAACCTCAGCAGCAGTTCGGGCGGTGGGAACATCGTGCCCTGTGCTGACCCTACCGAGGCCCCTCCTTCGACGTCTTGGTTCGAGCTATCTCCTACCGTGCCCGCTCCATATGACGGCCACACTGGCCGTCAGACCCAGCAGTGGCACTGGCTGGACGGTCGCTACCTCAGTGGCCTGGGTGCGCCCGTCATCCACTGCCCCACGAATCCTGCCCAATGGGGGAGTTTGCTCTTCACTAAACCCCTGGCGACGACCCAGTCGGGTCATGTCTTCCTGCGGGTTCCCGGGTTCTTGAGCCACCATCAGGCCCGGTACGTGCGGGGACAGGTCAAGGTCTATCTCTATTCACAGCGGCCGCTCGGTCCGCCCTATCTCCCCGGCATTGACCTGTCAGCGACGCTCGCGCTCCAGACGCTCGGAATGGACAACGTATGGCGTGACGCCGCCACAATGGTGCTGCCCGCACCAGATACCTACTCAGGAGGAGGCTACGAGTTCTTCGAGGTCGAAACCCTCATTCAACCCTACACCCCAGTCCGGGTGGAGCTTCGCGCCAACGCGCTCCCCCCTCTTCGCTTCGCGGATCCGGACTACATCTGGGGGAACTACCACCTTGGCGCGGACATCATCGAAGCACGCCTCATCCTGCCGGACTGCATTCCGGACCAATCCCAGCCTGGATTCTGTCTGTAATTCTCCACCTGCTCGGCGATCCTGAAACGAAACCTCCAGGCCTCATTCGCATTCATGGGCGAGAGCCCTGCGAGGAAGCCCGGCTGAATCCTGAAACTATCACAAGGAGTACCTGTGAAGATGCGATTCCTCATCGCAGGGGCGACGTGTACCCTGTTCCTGCCCAGCGTGACCCATGCAGCGGATGCCTATGACCTCATTTCGCCTGCCCGGTGTGAGCTGCGCTTCAACAGGCTGATGAACTGTCAGCTACCGCAGGTGTCACTCACCACGCCCACAGCGGAAACTGCCGTGCCCCTCCGGACAACGCTCCGCTCCGTCGTGTCCGGCAATTGTTCGACCCAGTACCCGCTGGAGGCCCGGGCCGAAACGGCGGGGGCGCCGCCCGTCTTCCTCCCTTATCTCCAGAACAACAAGGAGGTCCGGCTGCGAGCGGATGGAGGCGCGCCCGTGAGCGCCTTCACCCTGAGCGATGCGTCCACCTGGACACCCTCTGCGGTCCTCGATGCCAGCTGCCGCATCATGCTGGACGTCCGATGGAACGAGGTCGACGTCTCCAGCACGGGCGAGGCCCAGGCCCTCGTCACCGCGTTGAACGCTGAAATCGCCGCTGCTGAAAGCCATGCAGACCGGATGGAGGAGCTCATGCTCTATCAGCGCGCCTACGCGTTCATGTCCAGCCTGGCTGACCGCTTCCGTGTCGAACTCTCCAACGAGAGCATGCAGGAACTCCGGGCTGCGGCGCTTGAGGCCGGTCCTGCCATGGAATGGTCGTGTCCCTATAAGTGTGTAGATGGCGAGGAGGGACGAGCGGGAAAGAGGGAAGCTCCTCGGTGAAACCAACCGAGCCGGTCTCCTCCTGGCAGAGGAGCCGAGGAGTTCCCCGACGTGGACG
>NZ_JAYESI010000043.1:0-61810 GCF_041903675.1 Corallococcus sp. RDP092CA
GTCTGGAAGCACGCTTCTCCCGGAAAGCGAGCACCCGCGTTTCGCGCGCCGTGCTAGCCCTGTCGCGTCACGCCCTTCCTCTTTCGCCCCAGGAGTCTGGAACCATGAGCCTTCCCTCTCGTCCTCGCGCGGTGGTGACGGGCGCCGGCAGTGGCCTGGGCCGTGCGCTGTGTGAAGCCCTGGCGACCCGCCAGGCGCGGGTCATGGTGTCGGACGTGGACGCGGCCAGCGCGGAGGAGACCGCCCGCCGCGTCACGGAGCGGGGCGGCGAGGCGCGCGTGTTCGCGTGTGACGTGACGGACCCGGCCGCGGTGGAGGCGCTGGCGCGCGCCACGGACGAGGCGTTCGGCGGCGTGGACCTGGTGGTGAACAACGCGGGCGTCGCCACGGGCGGCGCGGTGGGCACGCTGCCGCTGTCGGAGTGGAAGCGCGTGCTGGACGTGAACCTGTGGGGCGTCATCCACGGCTGCCACGCGTTCGTGCCGCGCCTGCGCAAGCAGGGCTCCGGGCACGTGCTCAACATCGCGTCCGCGGCGGGGCTCGTGTACGCGCCGAACCTGGCGGCCTACAACACGTCCAAGGCCGCCGTCGTCGCGCTGTCGGAGACGCTCTACGCGGAGCTGCACCCGCTGGGGCTGGGCGTCACCGTGGCGTGCCCCACGTTCTTCCGCACGAACATCGGCGCGGCGGCCGCGCCCTACTCCGACCCGGAGACGCGCCGCCTGAGCACGAAGCTGGTGGACCAGTCGAGGATTGGCCCGGAGTGGGTCGCCGAGCGGCTGCTCGCGGCGGTGGACCAGGGCGCGCCGCACGTGCTGCCCATGGCGGACGCGCGCTGGTTCTGGCGCCTGCGGCGGCTGGCGCCCGGCCTGTTCCTCCGGGGCGTCATCGCGGTGGAGAGGCGCATGCGCGAGCGCAGCGCGCACATCCCCGGCTGAGGCGCCTCGACGTCAGTTGCTGCGCTGCCGCGCGGGCGCCTTGCCGGAGGTGAGCACCGCGGTGTCCACGGACGCCATCGAGTTGCGCTGCTTGAGCATGCGCGCCTTCTGGTTCTGCCGGTCCTCGTGCTTGAGGATGGCGGCCATGTGGGCGTCGGCCACCTTGCACTGGATGGCGCTCACCTCCTGGTGACGCCGTCCCAGCTCGTTCCACATCGCGAGCCGTCCCTGGCTGCCCAGGAGCCGGTCCTCGACCGCGTCCAGCGCCCGGTCCATCTGCTTGCCCTCGGCCTCCAGGGCCGCGAGCCGCGCGTCCGAGTCCTCCGGGGACTGCCCGCATCCCGTGGACACGGCGAGCCCCGCCGCCGCTGCCAGTCCGAGCCACATCCGCCGCGTCCCCACGTCGCCTCCCAGGTGCCTCGGGCCGTCCACCGGCCATGAGGCAGCGCAAGGTAGGGACGGGCCCGGGGACCGACAACCCGGGCGCAGGACAGGGAGGGAGGCGTTTCCAGGAGCGGACGTTTGGGCATTCTTCCCGTGCCGCGGGTTTGACAGTGAGGCAGAAGGGGCCCGCGTCATTCGCGTTGCATCCGCCCCGGGACCGGCCCAGGTTGGGAAGGTCATGCCCATGGGAGGAACGCGATGAAGGATTCCCCGAAGCCCGGCGCGGCGCGCTGGATGTCCGGCGCCATCGCGGGCGCGGCGCTGTCGCTGGCGGCGGTGGACGCGCACGCGGAGGCGCCCGCGCCCACGCGGCTCACGTTCAAGGACGACGGCAAGGTGCCGAACAGCCGCTTCCCGGTGCTGGTGTACCGCGCGGCGCTCCCGCGCGAGGGCGACGTGGCCGCCGCGTTCGAGAGGCGCTTCGAGGCGAACGGCTGGCCGCCGCAGTGGCGCTCCAGCGTCTACGACTTCCACCACTACCACTCCACCGCGCACGAGGTGCTGGGCGTGGCGCAGGGCAGCGCGAAGCTGCTGCTCGGCGGAGAGGCCGGACAGGAGGTCACCGTGCAGGCAGGCGACGTGGTGGTGCTGCCCGCGGGCACCGGGCACAAGCGCGTGGAGTCGAGCGGCGACTTCCTGGTCGTGGGCGCCTATCCGGAGGGGCACGGCCAGTGGGACCTCCAGCGCCCGGACGCGGCCACGCACGACGCCTCCGTGAAGCGCATCGGGCAGGTGCCCCTGCCGCCAGCGGATCCCGTCAGCGGCAGGGACGGCGCGCTGGTGCACGACTGGAAGTAGCCCTCAGGGCGCGGAGCGCGCCCTGTGCTTCAGGATGAACTCACACACCTCGCGAGCGGCGCCGAAGCCCGCGGCGCGCTGGGCCACGTAGTGCACCTGCGCGCGCACCTCGTCCGGCGCCTCCGGCACGGTGGCGGAGAAGCCCACCGCGTTGAGCAGCGGCAGGTCCACCACCTCATCGCCCATGTAGCCGCAGTGCTCGGCGGACACGTTGAGGATGCCGAGCAGCTTCTCGAAGTGCGCCACCTTGTCCTGGCTACCGAAGTGCACGTGGCGCAAGCCCAGCGACTGCATGCGCATCTGCGCGGAGAGGCTGTCGCCGCCGGAGATGGCGGCCACCTCGATGCCCGCCTCCTGCAAGCGCTTGATGCCCATGCCGTCGCGCACGCTGTACATCTGCGTCCAGCCGGAGTTGGGCACCCAGAAGATGCGGCCGTCGGTGAGCGTGCCGTCGATGTCGAAGATCATCACCGACAGCCGCGCCACGCGCGCCTTGAGCGCCTCCAGGTCCTGGTTCATCCGCGCCTCCCGAGCTACTTGGGCACGGCCTTGAGCGAGGCCTTGCCGTCCTTGATGACGACCTTGAACTCCACGGCCTTCGCGTTGTGCTGCTTGAGCAGCTCCGGCACCTGCTTGCGCAGCGTGGCGGCCACGGACTCGTAGGACAGCTTGGACGTGTCCTCCTGGCAGCGGCGCTTCGCGGTGACGTACGCGTCGTACACCGCGCGCAGCTTGTCGTCGGACATGCCGCCGTTGGGTCCCGCCGCCGCGGGGCGGGGCGCCGCCGCCGCCGGACGCGCGGCCTGCTGCGGAGCGGCCGGCGCCTTCGCGGCCATGCCCGGAGGCACCGCCGGACGTCCCGCCGCCGGAGTCCCGCCCGGGGCCACCGAGGGCAGCTTCGACGTCCCCGCCGCCGGGGTGCCGCCCCCCACGGGCGCGATGGACGGCAGCCCGCTCACGGGCGAGACCGCCGGCACTCCCTGCTTCGGCGGCACCAGGCCCGCGGGCGTGCCCCGGGGCGCGCCGGCCGGGGGAACCGTGACGGGGGCCGCGGCCGGCCGCGCCGCGGCGGGCGCCACCGCCGACGTGCCGCGGAAGGGCGTGCCGCCCGCGGCGGTCTGCTGCTCCGCGAGGTACTCCGAGGCGAGCTTCGGCTCGTTGATGGGACGCCGGCCGGCGAGCTCTTCGATCTCCTCGAAGTCCATGTCGTCGATTTCTTCCGGCAGCTCCACCACGCCCTTCTGGCCCGCGCTGGCGCCCGGCTTCTTCTTCTCCGCGCGGCGGCGGGCCTTGGCCAGGTCGCGGCGGTAGGTGCCGTCTTCAATCTCCTGGAGCGTGCGCGTCCACAGCCGCTCGTAGGTGAGGAACTTGTTGTGGAGGCTCTGCACGCGGAACTTCACCGCCGTGCTGCGGACGAAGGCCCCCTTGAGCTTCATCATCCGCTTCTTCAGGTCCTCATGCGCGCGGATGGGCGCCTGGCGCTCCATGCCCATGAAGTACTGCTCGTAGCTGTTGCGCAGCTCCGCGATCGCCGCTTCCAGCTCTTCACATTCGTGAAGGGCGGCTTCGCTGGAGGAGCTGGCGTCCTGCTGCGCGGGCCGGCCCCCGCTCTTGGCGGAGGACCGGGCGTTGTCGGGCGGCGGCATGTCCTGGGAGTGTCCCCAACCCGGGCGCGGCTCGCAACCTCAGGCCGCCGACGGGGTGGGCCCCAGGCCAGCGGCCGCACCCGCCGGTCGGTGGCTGGCCATCAGCAGCGCACCGAAGGTGAACATGCACAGGGAGATGAACTGGCTGGTGGACACGTTGTACCAGGCCTCCAGGGGCACCGCCCCGGCCAGCCCCTGGGCCCCCAGGGACTCCAGCAGGCCGTGCAGGGTGCCGCGCTCCACGTCGCCCCGGAACAGCTCCACCGTCGTCCGCAGGACGGCGTAGGCCATCAGCCACAGCGCAAGGATGTGCCCGTGGAAGCGGCGGAAGCGGCGCGCGTACAGGAGCGCCACGAAGAGCACCAGCTGCCCCACCGACTCGAAGAGCTGCGTGGGGTACACCGGCAACGTGGTGCCGTGCCGGGCCACCCAGTCGGAGATGCGCACCGCGCCCGGCGCCCACTCGTGGAGCACCTGCCCGGTCGCCTCCACCACGAAGCGGTCATCCCCGGCCTGCGAGCCATACGCCAGGCTGGACGCGCCCCCCAGCCGGCCGAGCAGGTCCTGCGCCACCCCGGCGCCCGGGAACGTGACGCCCGTGTGCGAGTGGCTCCCGGCCATGTCGCCCCAGCAGCACCCAGCGGAGAAGCACCCCAGGCGCCCCAGGCACTGCCCCAGCGACACGGTGGGGATGCACACGTCGGCGAGCCGCAGGAAGTCCAGGTCGTGCTTGCGGGCGAAGAGGAACGCCGCCAGCCCCGCGCCAATCAGGCCGCCGTAGAACACCAGCCCGCCGCCCAGGGAGAAGGCCTGCGTCCAGTCGCGCGCGTAGTCCTGCCAGTTCACCAGCACGAACAGCACGCGGCTGCCCACCAGCCCGCCCACCAGCACCCAGAACGCCAGGTCCATCACCTGCTCGCGCTTCTTCGGCCCCTCCGTGTCCACCCAGCCCCGGCCCGGCACGAGCGTCACGCGGCGCCACTCGTCCTGCGCCAGCCGGCCCGCCACCGACACCGCGGTGATGAAGCCCGTGGCCAGGAGCACGCCGTAGGTGTGCAGGGGGATGCCCTCGCCGTGGCCGCCGGGGAACGCGTCCGCGGGCAGCGCGAACTTCAGGCCGAAGTACGCGAGGAAGCCGCCCACCACCGCGAACCCCACCGCGCGCAGCAGCTTGTCCTGGAACGTCGCGGGCCCCTCCTTCCCCGTCTCCGCGTCCACCGGCCCCGGCGCGCCCTTCCAGCCGTTGACGGCGACGGAGGCCACCACCGCCACCGCGACGGCGTACAGCAGGAGCTGCATCCACAGCGTGGTGAAGGACAGGCGCAGCAGGACGGGGAGCATGGGGGACCTCTCGCCGGGCGGCCCGGACGAACGGCGGGACAACCGGGACGGGCGGGAGGGACATTCCCGGGCCCGTCACGCCACTACGCGGCCTTCGCGGGCGCGGAGGCCTTGGGCTTCTCCTTGCGCACGAAGGCGTCCACCACGAGCATGCCCACGCCGATGCAGATGGCCATGTCCGCGACGTTGAACGACGGCCAGGCGGCCTTGTCGTACCAATGGGCCTCCAGGAAATCGATGACGAAGGCCCGCGCCACGCGGTCGATGTAGTTGCCCAGCGCGCCGCCCAGCACCAGCGGCAGGCCCCACAGCGCCCACGCCTCCGCGGGATCCGTGCCGGACAGCTTCCGGAAGTAGAAGACGATGAGCACCACCGCGCCCAGGCTCACCAGGTGGAAGAGCGGGCCGCGCAGGTGGGGCGGCAGGTCGCGGAACATGCCCCACGCCGCGCCCGGGTTCTCCGCGTAGCGCAGGCGGAAGAAGTTCTCCGCCACCTCCACGTGCGTGCGCGGCTGGAAGTGCAGGCCGCGGAAGCCCGGGGCCGCCGCGGGTGAGTAGAACGCGCCCAGCCGCTCCGACAGCGTGGTGAGCCCATCGAAGCGGGTGGTGAGGTCGCGCACGACCAGGTACTTCGTCCACTGGTCCAGCACGATGACGCCCAGCGTGAGGGCGAGGAGGATGGCGTATTTGCGCGGCACGGGGAGGGCTTATACCAGCCCACCCCCGCGCGTCACGGCTGGGGGCTGCTGCCCTGGGGGAGCGGCGGGGTGGCCACGGCCTCCGGCCGGCGCAGCGAGTCCAGCAGCATCAGCGCCACGCCCACGCAGATGGCCGCGTCCGCCACGTTGAACGTGGGCCAGCGCATGCCCGGCTGGTTGCGCCAGTGCCAGTCGATGAAGTCGATGACGTAGCCCCGGATGAGCCGGTCCACGAAGTTGCCCAGCGCGCCGCCGGTGATGAGCGCCAGCGCCACGCGCACCACCTTCTGCGACGGCTCCGTGCGGCGGTACAGCACCAGGATGAACCCCAGCGCCGCCAGGCTCACCACGTGGAAGAACGCCTTGCGCGCCGTCTCCGGCAGGGTGGAGAACATGCCCCACGCCGCCCCCGGGTTCTCCACGTAGCGGAAGTGCCAGTAGTCCTCGATGAAGCGGTACGGCCGCGTGTTCTTGCGGAACACGCCCTCCACCGGAGGGTCGTTGTCCAGGTTCCGTTCGCTCAGGAAGCCGGACACGCGCGCGAGGCCCGTGCGCCCATCCAGCGCCTCCGTCAGCCGGGACACGGCCAGGTACTTGGTCACCTGATCCGCCGCCAGCACGGCGAGGACGACCACGAGGAGGAGGCGGATGGAGGCTTTCATGGGGTGCCCGAACCTCTATCGCGCCCCCGGGAGCCCTGACAACCCGGACCTGGGCCGCGGGTCGCCCGTCCGCCTGCCCTCGGCCTCCCGAAGGCTCCACGTTTCGGGCATGGTGCGCCCATGGCGCCTGTTGAGCCCGACGTGAAGCCTTCCGCTCCCGACATTGCCCCACCCGAAACCACCACGCCGGCCCCGGCGGCGAAGCCGACGTTGATGGCGCGCTTCAAGGCGCTGCTCCTGGAGTACGGCCCGGTGGCCTTCGCTCTGTACTGGCTGAGCTTCGGCCTGTCGATGGTGGGCTTCTGGGCGGCCATCCGCGCCGGCTTCAAGCCCGAGGGCGTCGGAGCGCAGGCGGGGACATGGGGCGCGGCGTACGTGGCCACGCAGCTCATCAAGCCCCTGCGGCTGGGCGCGGTGTTCGTCCTGACGCCGCTGGTGGCCCGCATCCCGCCGGTGGCGCGCTTCCTGGAGCGCAACCGGCACAAGTGGAGCGACCTCCTCTGAGGAAACGGCGCGGGCCGGGCACCGGGGAGTCCCGATGACCGGCCCGGGTTGCCTGCCGCGCGCCCGTTAGAAGTTGGGCGTGCGGAACGTCTTGATGACGCCCATGTGCTGCATGCTGGACGCGCCGCTGTCGCTGCTCAGGGCCGGGTAGATGTCCGAGATGGGCGTGTAGACGCGGCTGTCGAGCACCAGGCCGTTGTTGAAGGTGCTGGTCCCGACGACGGTGGGCACCTGGTACTGGCGCAGGTCGGAGTCCACGAGCACGTGGTCATAGGGCTTGCTGCGGCCGGCGTTGGTGCCCTCCTTGCCGTTCTTGTCGGCGGGGTGCGGGCCCGCGGTGTCGACCACCTGCTTGAAGGTGGTGAGGCACGCCTCGGAGCGGGAGTCGGTGTTGAAGTCACCGCCGATGGCCAGGTAGTCGCCCTCGGGGATGTTCGCCTGGATGTAGCCCACGAGCTGGGTGGCTTCCGCGTTGCGATTGCTCGAGCTGGTGGTGAGCAGGTGGACGCTGATGGCCCAGAGGTCGCGCGGCCCGGGGATGTCGATGCGGGCCCAGGCGAAGTCGCGGTTGGAGACCTTGGCGTCCTTCCACTCGCCCGAGTCGATGATGGGGTAGCGGCTGATGATGCCGTTGGGGATCTGCGCGCCGGTCTCGCGGTAGTAGTAGAAGCCCGCGCCAATCATGTCGACCATGGAGCGCATGTCCGCCGCCGAGTCCGACTTGTAGTTGAACTCCTGGATCATCACGATGTCGGGCTTCACGCCCTGCATCAGCCGGATGCCGTGGCCCGGGTCGTAGTCCTGGCCGTTGCCGCTGGAGAGGTTGGCGGCCATCAGGCGGATCTCCGTGTAGCCCGCGTCGGTATCCGACTCGCCGTCCGAGCCCGCGTCCGCGGATCCGCCGTCGGTCGGCGAGCCCGCGTCGGTGGAGGAACCGGCGTCGGTCGAGGAGCCCGCATCCTCGGCCGAGCCCGCGTCCGTCACGGACCCGGCATCGGAGGAGGTGCCCGCATCCTCGGCCGAACCCGCGTCCACCTCCGTCCCCGCGTCCTCGGAGCCCGCGTCCACATCGGCTCCGGCGTCCTCGGAGGTGCCCGCGTCATCCGTGGGCAGCCCCGCGTCCTCGGAGGTGCCCGCGTCGGTGCGGGTCCCCGCATCGACGGTCGTCCCCGAGTCCGGAGGAGGAAGGGGCTCGTCACCCTCGCCGCAAGCGAGGGCCAGGAAGCCCAGCGCCAGGAAGGGGCGAAGGAACGGGGGGAGCTTCGATGCCATACAGGGCCTGGATCCTTGCTTCCGAGGGTGTCGAGGGGTGACCCGTCGGCTTCGGCGCGCCGACTGGCGCGTGATTATAGAAGTTTGCAAGAAGGCTGTCCTCTGACGGCCCGTGAGGATCACGTCACTGCCTTTCAAGAATTCAAGAGCCGCACCGCGCCATAACTGGGTAAGGCGGGGATTCAAAGAAAGACATCATGATCATCAGCGACGACGCAGCAGGACGTGAGGAGTCCCGGATGTCATCACGACAGCTCACGGTGCGGCTCCACGGCGTACTGAACGACTTCGTCGCACCGGAGCGCCGGGGACAGGCGTTCACGCACGTGCTGCAAGGCAGCCCGTCGGTGAAGGACCTCATCGAGTCACTGGGGCCGCCGCATCCGGAAGTGGACGTGGTGTGCGTGGACGGCGAGCCGGTGGGCTTCGGGCATCGAGCGGAGGAGGGAACGCGCCTCGACGTGTATCCGGCGTTGGCTCCAGCGGCTGCGCGGGTCGCGCAGGAGGCGCGGGTGGGGCCGCCGCTCCCGGACATGCCGCGCTTCATCCTGGACGTGGGGTTGGGGCGGCTGTCGGGCTTCCTGCGGATGCTCGGCTTCGACACGCTCTGGCGCAACGACTACGCGGACGACCAGTTGGCGCGCCTGTCCCGCGACGAAGCGCGGGTGCTGCTCACGAGGGACCTGGGCGTGCTGAAGCGCTCGGAGGTGGTGCAAGGCTACTACCCGCGAGCGACCGACCCCGCGCACCAGCTGGTGGAGGTGGTGCGGAGGTATGGACTGACCTCGCGCATGCGGCCCTTCTCCCGGTGCATCGCATGCAACGCGCCGCTGTCCACCGCGACACCGGAAGAAGTGCAAGGCCGCGTCCCGGAAGGCGTGGCCCAGCGTCACCGCCATTTCCAACAGTGCCCTGGCTGCCAGCGCGTCTTCTGGCCCGGCACCCACCACGAACGCATGCAGAGCCTGGTGGAGACGCTGCGCAAGCTGGAACAGCCCGACTAAAAAGCAGACGTCTGGGAATAACTTGAAGGCAAAGCTCAGGAATCAACCTGGGGAGCGTCTGAAGAGCTGCAACGCCAGATCTCTTTCACCCAGACAGACACCCCCAGCATGAAAATCCAGCATCACCAAATCCTCATCATTTGTCTTGCACTTCTCGCAGGGTGCACCGCACAGGATGCACCGCCTGACGAGGCAGCCCCTCCTCCGCAAGCGATTCTGCAACGCCTGGACACGCCCGCGACCCGGGTCCTGGCCGTTCCCAAATGGGTGGGCGTGCTGAAAGCACGAAGCAGGACGAGTGGCCAGTGGACGACGCCCTATACCTCGCACGAGTGGAAGGGCGAACTGACGTACTTCGCCCCGATCGAAGTCGAAATGCTTGAGGCATCGAGCTTCGGATTCGTCACCATCAAGCGAGGCTTCTACAACTTCAGCCGGATCGAGCAGGACATCTTCCAGGGGCAGACCGTCGCGACCTATGTAGCCCGGTGTTCGGACAGTGCGCCCACCCGCACGTCCACGATGGAGTTTCTCTCGGACACGACCTACAAGATGCAGCTGACACCATTCAGCGGCATTCCGTGCAAAGGGTCTGTGACCCAGGCTGGGACCACGACCGAACCCATGTTCTCGTGGTATTTATTGAGCCCCTTCCAGTTCGGCAGTCACTTCGTCTTCGACCTCCCCGCGGTCGATGCGCCCCTGCGCATCCACGGGACGAAGCACCTCATCACCAGCGACTCCACCGTCCTGGCGAATATCCCGGATCCCATCCCTTACGGCACGACCCCCGTGGAATGGGACATCGAATGGGACCTTCAGCCTGAAGGTGATGACTTTGACCTCGTCTTGAGCGCGGAGGACTACGACAACTGGCTGCCGCTCGCACACATTGAACCGGTCGTCGGGACGTCCCTGACTTCAGGCGCCCTGGAGCCCGGCTCCACCATCCGCGTGAAGGCCCAGGTCGTCCCAAAGCCAGGTTCCACATCGACGTCCAAGGTGAAGCAAGTCACCTTCTTCCTTACCTCTTCCAACGTGCCGGGTATCGCCATGAACGCGCTCGATTCAAGCCCGACCCCTGATGGTGAGGACCTGCAGTTCGAGCAGAGCAAGAACGCAGCGCTCGGCCTGGAATTCATCGACCTCGCAACAGTGCAGACCCCGGTGGGGGAATATGAGGAGGCAAAGGCTGACATCTCCTCGTTTGACTTCGGAGGATACGGGGACGTCATCGCCAAGGCCGAAACCGAAGATGGCAAGGTTGTCATGTCGGTGATCGAGGATCCGGCAAGCACGTCCAATCCCCCCCTGCTCACGAAAGATCCCCTCCTCCTACCGAAGAGGAAACCTGACTCCCACATCGCAACCCAGTGGAAGACCACCGAGAACAGCCTTTCGAAAACAGACCTGGACGATAGCGAAACGCTGGGAGGTGGACGTGGAGACGTCGACAAGCCAGGTGATGGACTGAGCCATTATGAGGAATACAGAGGCTTCATCCTCAAGAATGATCACATCCGAACCAAGCCCTCGGACGTTGATTATTTCCTCAACAACAAGATGGGCGGGGATGCCGCTGCGGGCATCCAACTCTTCAAGGATCTGACCAACATCAAGGTCCACCTCGTGGGCGACGATGATTTCAGTCCATCAGACCGCCTGATCAATCCCTTCCACGAGAAGACGGCCCACGTGGCCAATCAACATCTGGTCATCATCGACTACGAATCCTCCACATTGGACAAGGGTGCCTCAACCACCTACGGGGGCCCCAGCAACCCCAAGAACATCCTCCGTATCGGCATCACTCGACATGGGTTACCAGAAGAACTCGCGCGAAATGTCGCACATGAACTGGCGCACTCGGTCAATGTTCCTCACCATGGAGAAGGGGGAATGTTCCTGGCCTATTTGGATCCGCTTGATGCTCCCGAGTTCAAGGAAACTCCTACCTACCCACCTGAGCTCAATACACCCACAGCGGTAGGCAAAATCGCCACCCTCTTTGAGCCTGGGACCCAGCTACCCTTCGCCTTGGCCGGGAGCTCAGAAAGAAGGCTTTACGCGATTGCCACGAAGTGCCAGGAGGATGGCACCCAGAGCGTCTTCTCTGGAGCCCATGATTGCATCATGCGTTACAGAGCAAATGCATTGATTCACTTGACTCCTGAAAACCTTCGATACGAACGGCATATGCTCGTCTACAACATGGCAGAGCCCATCGGGGATAAGCTCTGTACCACCACCTACGGAACAGGATTCAATGCAGGAGGCATCACAGGACGACACGGAAACGCCGCCAGCAACCGCGGCGAATGCGCAAAAAAGATGGTCGTCAGTGACCGCTACACGCTCGAAGCCTGGACCAAACCTGCCTGCACGCTAATCCGGACGTACAAGCCTCTTTAGGCGTGCAGGCCACACAGCCTGGAGTCACTGCCAAACCACGCCACCGCGAGCATTCTCGCGGTGGCGTCTTCTTCGCACCGTCTCAGCTCAATGCCTCACGGCACTTGAGACAGACATCCCCACCTTGCCCCACCGCCTCGGAGTACACCCAGCAACGCGGACACTTGGAGCCCAGGGCCGGAAGCACTTCGACGGAGAGGGAGGCACCGTCACCCAATGTCTGTGAAACCTCCAGCGCCTTCGCTGCCTCGGACGGAGCATCCGTCAGCTCCACCTGGCTCACGATGAACAGCCCGGGCAGCTCCGCGAGGTGCGCCTCCAGCAGCTCGTGCACCGCGCCCGTGGCGCTCAGCACCACGCGGGCCTCCAGCGACGCGCCGATGCGCTTGTCCCGCCGCGCCATCTCCAGCGCGCCCTGCACCGCGCCGCGCACCGCGAACAGCTTCGCGTAGCGCACCTCCAACTCCGGCGGCATCGTGACCTTCGCTTCCGCGAAGCCCGCCAGGAACACGCTCTTCGCGCGCTCGCCCGGCAGGTGCTGCCACGCCTCCTCCGCCGTGAAGCTCATCACGGGCGCCAGGAGCGGCAGCAGCACCGTGAGCACCTCGTGCAGCACCGTCTGCGCGCCTCGCCGCGCGGGCCCGTCCTGCTTCGCCGTGTAGAGCCGGTCCTTCAGGATGTCGAAGTACACGGCCGACAGGTCATTGGCGCAGAAGTCCACCACCGTCGCGTAGACGAGGTGGAACTCATAACCCTCGTACGCCTGCCGCACACGCGCGGCCACCTGCGCCAGCCGGCCGCGCGCCCACTGATCCAGCGGCAGCAGCTTGTCCCCAGCCACCGCGTCCTTCGCCGGGTCGAAGTCGTGCAGGTTGCCCAGCGCGTATCGCAGCGTGTTGCGGATCTTCCGATACCCCTCCGACAGCCCCTTGAGGATGGCGTCCGACAGGCGCACGTCGTTGCGGTAGTCGCTCGCCGCCACCCACAGCCGCAGCACCTCCGCGCCGTACTGCTGGATGACCTTGTCCGGCGCCACCGTGTTGCCACGGCTCTTGGACATCTTCTCGCCCTGGCCATCCACCACGAAGCCATGCGTCAGGCACGCCTTGTAGGGCGCCACGTCGCGCGTGCCCACCGACACCAGCAGCGAGGAGTGGAACCAGCCCCGGTGCTGATCACTCCCCTCCAGGAACAGGTCCGCCGGCACACGCTGCCGCTTCGCCAGCACCGCGGACGCCATGCACGCCGAGTCGAACCAGACATCCAGGATGTCCGTCTCACGGTGGAACTCGCCCTTGCCGCAGCGAGGGCACGCGAAGTCCGCGCCGAGGAAGTCCTTCACCGGCGTGCGGTACCACACGCCCACGCCCTCCTGCTCCACCGCCGCCGCCACCCGCTCCATCACCTCCGGCGACACCACCGCGTCGTCGCACCCGTCGCAGTACGCGATGGGAATCGGTACGCCCCAGCTGCGCTGCCGGCTGATGCACCAGTCCGGACGGCCCTCCAGCATGCCGCGGATCCGTGACTGTCCCCACGACGGCACCCACTGCACCTGCCCCACCTGCTCCAGCACCACCTGCCGGAACGTCTGCGTGCCGTGGAACGGCGCATCCATGGGGATGAACCACTGGTAGGTTGCCGCCTGGATGACCGGCTGGTGGCAGCGCCAGCAGTGCGGATAGCTGTGCGTGACGGTGTCCGACTTGTCATTGAGCAGCGCGCCCCGCTGCACGAGCAACTCCAACACCACCGGGTTCGCTTCGAACACGCGCCGCCCCGCCAGCCCCTCGCCCACCGTGTCGTCGTAGCGGCCGTCCGCGCGCACCGGGTTGTAGATGTCCAGGCCGTACTTCAAGCCGACCTCGTAGTCCTCCTGACCGTGCCCTGGCGCCGTGTGTACCAGCCCCGTGCCCGCATCCAGGGTGACGTGCTCGCCCAGCACCACGCGCCCCTGTCGCGCCAGGAACGGGTGCTGATACGTCACGTGCTCCAGCTCCTCGCCCGTCGCGTACGCGAGGATGCGCGACGGATCCACCAGCGCCGGGGACGACACCTCGCCCGTGGGGAGCTGCACGTGCTTCACCGCGAGCTCGTCCGACTTCACCTCCGCCAGCACCTTCGCCAGTAGGTCCTTCGCCACGCAGAGGACGCGGTCCTC
This sequence comes from Corallococcus sp. RDP092CA, assembly GCF_041903675.1. NCBI lineage: Bacteria > Pseudomonadati > Myxococcota > Myxococcia > Myxococcales > Myxococcaceae > Corallococcus > Corallococcus sp. RDP092CA. Next base: position 13,881 of record NZ_JAYESI010000043.1, read on the forward strand.
CAGCCGGTAGAAGACGTATTCGAACTCGGGGTTCACCGCGATGGCCAGGTTGGCCGGCAGCGTCCACGGCGTGGTGGTCCAGATGACGAAGGACACGCGCTGCCCCTTCAGCTGCGGCAGCCTGTCCACCAGCTCCGGCCCCGCGTCGAAGGCCACGTACGCGGACGGCGACGTGTGCTCCGCGTACTCCACCTCCGCCTCCGCGAGCGCGGTCTGATCCTGGAGGCACCACGCCACGGGCTTCTTGCGCCGGTACAGCATGCCCCGCCGCGCGAACGCGGCCAGCTCGCGCACCTCCTGCGCCTCGTAGCTGAAGTCGAGCGTCCGGTACGGCGCGTCCCAGCTTCCGAAGATGCCCAGCCGCTGGAACTCCGCGCGCTGGATGTCCACGAACTCCAGCGCGTACTCGCGGCAGCGCTCCAGCAGCGCGTCGCGCGACAGCGCGCGCTTGTCCAGCTTCTGTTCCTTGAGGCGCTTCTCCACCGCCTGCTCGATGGGCAGGCCGTGGGTGTCCCAGCCGGGGATGAAGTCACACGGGCGTCCGGAGAGGTTCCGGAACTTCACCACGATGTCCTTCAGCACCTTGTTGAGCGCATGCCCGGCGTGCAGGTGGCCGTTGGCGTACGGCGGCCCGTCCGCCAGCACGAAGGGCTCACGGCCCGCGTTCTTCGCCAGCAGTTGCCGCCACACGTCCTGCTCCCGCCACCAGGCGAGCAGGCGCGGTTCGAGCTGGCCCAGGTTCCCCTTCATGGGGAACTCCGTGCGCGGCAGGTGGACGGTGGCGTCGAGGTCCTTGCGGGAGGGGGCGTCGCTCATGGCTGGCAGCGCCCGTAACACCCTCCCGCCGGTCCTTCAATCACACCTGCGGACTCACTCGTCGTGGTCGTCGTCGCCGTGGTCGTGCGTGTGCGGCTGGGGCGTGTTCTTGCCTTTCCCCTTGGGACACTTCTTGGTGCACTTCGCCTGCGCGGACTGGACCTTCCGCGTGCAGTCCTCCGTGCACCCCGGCTTGTTCGCGGGGCACTTCTTTCCACAGGCCAGGAGCGCGGAGCCGGCGTTGAGGCCACACTTCTCGTTGCACGTCTGCGCGAGCGCCTGGGGCGCCACCAGCACCGCGCCCAGCGCCATCAGCCCCAGCCAGCCCCGCACCGCGATTCGCGTCTGCATGTCGTCATGCTCCTTGTGCCGCGAAATCATCGCTCAGAAAACACCGCGCGGGCAGCCTCGGAGCGCCTTCATTCCCACCGAAGGGAGGGCTATGCTCGCCGCGCTCCCGCACGGGGCCTGCTTTCGAGCATGCTCCCATCGAAAGGCACCCCATGAAGTCCCCTCTCGCCGCACTTCTAATGGGCCTCTCCGCCCTCTGCCTGTTCGCCGCCCCCAGGGCCCAGGCGCTCCCCGCGTCCCCCGCATCCCAGTCCCTGAACGCGCTCGTGGCCGCGACACCGCTGCAGCCCGTGAAGAACGACCAGGGCGAGGAGATGAAGCCCCCCTTCCAGGACCAGGAGCAGGCGCAGTGCGTGTCCAAGTGCCAGGAGCCCATGGGCCGCTGCATGAACCAGTGCAAGAAGGGCGACAACGGCTGTCCCAGCAAATGCGCGGAGAAGATGGTCTCCTGCAGCCGGGGCTGCGGCATGAAGGTACCCAACGCCAACAGCGTCAAGAATGCCCAGCGCGTGCGCCGCAAGGGCTCCAGCCACTGACGCTCAGGGAGCGTTCGTGGCACCCAGGCGGTGACGCAGGGACACCATCAGGCGCGTCTCCTCCGTGCGTGTGCTGATGATCAGCAACTCCGACCCCCTCCGGAAGAGCCCCTTCTCATCGGGGTCTTCCTCGTAGCCCACCGGCTTCAACGCCTCGCGGTAGTAGTCGAACACCTGCTCCTCGGTGGTACCGGGCTTCGCTGCGTAGACCGCCAGGTGCGCGCCTTCCAGGTCCGAACGCGTCAGCCCGTCCGCTCCGGGCATCAGCGGCGCCCAGCTGAGCGTCGTCCCAGGGGGCTTGTAGCTGGACATGTTGGAGGTGCCCAGGATGAGCGTGACAGACTTGTCCGCGTTCTCCTGGAAGATGACCGTGTAGGCGAGCAGCTTCTCCACGTCGAGCGCGGTCAGCATCGGCTCCGTGGTGGGCGAGCGCTGCTCGCGCATGGGCGCCATGTAGAAGCCAGCTTTCCGGAAGCTCTCCATGATGTGCTGGATGACGGCGTTGAGAGGCCAGTCGGTCCGCGCCAGCTCCAGGTTCATGGGGACGCCGTCGGACACCTGCGGGCCCGGTGACTGCACCCAGACCACCTTGCCCGGAATATCCCAACGGAAGGGCGCCTTGGGCGCCTCCGCTTCGCTCACGCCCGCGTCAGGAAGCGCCTGCGGCTTCACCACCGCCTGGCCACGCGCGGGCGGACGTGGCGCCGGGCTTCCCGCGTCCGCCGAGATGGAGGGCCCGGCCGATAAGGCGAGCGACAACAGCAGCGACATCATCATCAAGGACAGTTCTTCCCCAGGAAACAGCTGTCGCGCTGGATATAGGCCAGCGGATAGGGAACCGCCCCCAGGAAGGGCCCTGGAGGAATAGCACCCGGCGTGGTGGGCCACGCGTAGATCAATGCCGCAGGGCCGTAATACCCGCCTGGATCCACGGGCATCGGCTGGAGGAAGCCGGCCTCCTCGCCCATGGCGCTCATCCAGAACACGTTCTCCGCCCCATAGAAGAAAGGCATAGGCAGACTGCCCACGATGCCCATGGCCAGGGCGCTGCCAGAGAAGTCCGGGCCCATCGCGTTCGTCAGCAAGCTGGCCGCGTAGACGCTGGCTGCCATGTCCCAGTAGGGCACGTTCATGGGACACGGCAAGGGCACATCCGGAATGATGGGGCACATGCCGGACTCGCCGTCTCCCGTCAGGCCCCAGTCGTCCAGCATGCTGGTCAGCGACGCGGAGCAGTTTCCGCCCCACGCCCGGCCAATGCCACACACGTTCAGAGGCCCCATGTCGTAGTGGGCCTCCTTGAAGAACCCCGTGGACCCCTGCGAGTCCTCCACGTAGCGCCGGGGGAACTTGAAGGCGGCCAGCTGCGCCCGCGCATTGCAGGAGATGCCGCCACCATCACTGTAGGCTACGTAGGCGAAGGGATGGGGATCATACCCCGGGCCGTCGGGCGTACAGGTCACCTGCATACCATCCGTCCGGGTGAAGACCTGGGTAATGCCCGGACCCGGGCCCGGCGTGCGGCTGAGCCCGTCAAAGTCCGCGTAGCTGTTGGTGGTCTCGGCGGCGGCCCTGACGACAGCGGCCCGCGACGGGTCGGAGTCCCCCGGCCAGTCATGGAGCCGATAGCCCGGCGCATCCAGCAGCGCCGCGTGCGTCGCCGCCGTCACCTTCACGGAGAACACGGAGATCTCCGAGAAGTGGATGAGGAAGACGAGCACCGTGGTGAACACCAGCATGCCGATGGCTGCCTCCAGCACGGCCTGGCCCCGTGGGCCGCGCCTCGCCCGGACGCGGGGGCTCACGGCATCCCCCTGTATCCCTGGGCCTTCAAGGCGTTGTACGCATCCGCCGCCCACCCCACGGAGGAGTCGTTCAGCGCGTCCGTCATGTCTTCGCCATCCACGTCATCCGTCGCGAGCGTGGCGCGCCAGTACGGATTGAGCAGGTTGGGCGGTTCGCGCCAGTGGTCGCGGCGGTGGTAGTAGGTGACACCCGTAGACACGGAGGTCTGTCGACTGATGTCCATGCCTCCAAACATGGGCCCCAGGTGAACCCCCCGGTTGTCGAACTCCGTGCCGGAGTTGGACGGGTTGAACCGGAAGCGGAACAGCAGGTCCCAGGGGTCGCCCCCCGCGGCCGAACGCTGGGCGTAGTCGCGCTGGATGACCGCATAGTTCTTCGGCTGCCCCCAGATGTCACCGGGGTCCATCAGGTGCAGGCCGTTGTAGTCCATGAACATGGGCCACACGGATGGACACCGTCCGATGCCCAGCCGCGTGCAACGTCCCATGTCATGCCGCGTCTGCGCGGGCTCCATGTCCATGCCCAGCCCCGAGCTGGCGGAGGGCAACCATGCATGAATGTCCGTTCCGTCCATGACGTCCGTGGCGCGCAGGAGCGACGCGCTGACCATGATTCCTCTCGACGTGGTCTGACAGGGAGGGCGGCCCCGGTTGAACACCACCTGACCGAAGCCGTGGTCGTCCGCGTAGGCCGCCACGTCACTGGAGCCGAAGCTCGCGTGGTCCGGCATGGCGGACCAGTAACCGGCGCCGAATCCGCCAATGGACGTAAAGACGTCCGGTGGCGTGATGGCCCGCGTCTGGATGCCCGTGGTGACCGCAAGGTTCGCGGTGGGGTAGAGGTTGCGCTCCGTCACGAAGCTGTGGCCACGGCTGCCGATGGCCGCGAAGACGTGGTGCTGGGAGAAGATGTCTGGAATCACCGCGCCAAGGCCCAGGTAGATTTCGTCGATGGCCGTGTTGCTGTTGGAGCTGAGCTCCCCGCCAAAAGGACTTCCGCGCTGCGCGTCGCGAACGATGCGGTCGGCGACGCGCTCGCGCTGCATCTCCAGCATGAAGCGCGTGTACTCCAGCGTCTGCCCATCCAGGAACATCAGCTGCGCGGCGCGGCCCAGCAGCATGGCCCGGCGAGCTGCCGGTGCCTCCAGGGCCTCCCATTGTGCCGCGAGCGTCATGTCGTACATCGCGAGCCGCGACACGGACAGGTTGATGGCCGCGATGGCGCTCAAGGCGCAGCCGCAGAAATGGCTGCACCCCGAATGGGGAGCACAACATGGCACCAGCGCCCAATACGGCGCGGAGGCCATCTGGTAGGCCACCGCCGCGGCACCGACCTGCGAGCGGTAGTAGCTGCTCCAGTTGATGAGGCTGTTGACCGCGGCCTGGGACACCATGTGGCCAATCTGCGCGCGGCTCATCAGCGCCATCTCGTTGAAGACGCGCGCTGTCTGGGCGGCCTGGCTGTAGGCCACGGCGTCCGCGACGGCCTGCGTCTCCATCTTCTCCTTCACCTTGCTGCCCAATGACAACGTCAGGCAGACCAGCAGGGTCATCAGCAGCAGGGTGAGGGTGAACAACACCAACGTCTGGCCACGGGAAAGGCGCGGCAGCGTCATAGGACCTCCGGTGCTGGAGCGCAGTTCTGGGTGGTAAAGAAGCGCCGCTGCAACGGCGTCATCATGCGCAGGGATGCGGAAGCCTGGATGGGCATGACGTACTGGCTCGCCGCGAACCGGGTCATGACCTCCGCGCGGATGGCGGCCTCCACGTTGAGCGCCTGCGTCTGCTGCCACTGGGCCTTCTGGGTGAGCATCAGCGGGTTCTGCGCCGTGTAGTCCTGCCAGCCCCAACGGGCCAGCACCATGCGGCTGATGACCCAGTCCGCGAAGGGGATCTTCAGCGGGAACCAGTAGATGAGCCGCATCTCAAGGCGCCGGATGCCCGCGTCCCACTGGTCGAAGTGGCCGTCGTCGTTCGGAACAGACGCCGCGAGCGGGCTCTCGCGGATGAGCCACAGGATGACACCATCGTGGTTGCCGTCCGGACCCGGCACGTAGCGGAACTGGTTGTAGGGGTTGTTACGGCGCGCGGCGAAGGCTGCCGCCAGCCGCTGGCCGGGCGTCCCCCCAGCGCCTCCCCGCCCCAGGAACGAGTAGAAGCTCGGCAGCAGCGCCACGACAGCCGCGTGCGTCATGGCTTCACAGTCGCCATGCCGCACGCTGCCCACGCGCGTGGCGCGGAAAACCGCGTACTCCGCCATCAACCGGCCCTGCATCATCAAGAACAGCTGCAACGTCCCCAGCACGAGGAAGACGACCAGCGGCAACGTGATCGCTGACTCGACCGCGGCCTGGCCGGATTCACCTGCTTGACGGGGGGAACGTGCGCTCATACGAAAGCTCATCCTGCGGGAGGGGGGGACCTCGCAGTATCCGTCAACTGACCGCCGACACACCGCGTCGCGGTCCGAAACGGAGGGCGGAGTGTCTCAGAAGACGGGCCTGCTGGAAACTTCCTGGGGTTGTGACACCCCCGGTGAAAACCATGCAACGTCGATGTTTCAGCGCGGCTTCAGGCCCTTGGCGTCGAGCTGATACTTCTTCACCAGCCGCTCGATGGACTTGCGGTGCAGGCCGCTCTCCCGGGCGGCGCGGGACAGGTTGCCCTCACAGCGGGTGAGGACGCTGGTGACGTACTCGCGCTCGAAGTTCTCCAGGAGCTGCTCCTTGGCGTCCTTGAAGGCCAGGTGCTCGTTGAAGGGCAGCGGGCCCTCGCGCGCCTGGCCCCGGATGCGCGGGGGCAGGTGGGCCGGAAGGATCTCCTCGCCCTCGGAGAAGGTCAGCACGTGGGAGAGGACGTTCATCAGCTCGCGCACGTTGCCGGGCCAGGCGTAGGCCATGAGCAGCCCCAGCGCCTCCGCGGAGAAGCGCTTGCGGCCGTGCGTCTCCACCACCTCCGGCTCCGCCAGCGCCCGCTTGAGGATGAGCGGGATGTCGTCCCGGCGCTGGCGCAGCGGCGGCAGCTGGATGTGGATGACGGACAGGCGGAAGTAGAGGTCCTCGCGGAAGTTGCCCTGGGCAATCTCCTTCACCAGGTCGCGGTGGGTGGCGGCGATGACCCGACAGTCCACCTCGATGACGTCGTTGCCGCCCACCCGGCGCACCTCGCGGTTCTCCAGCACGCGCAGGAGCTTGGGCTGCAGGTCCAGGCGCAGCTCGCCCAGCTCGTCCAGGAAGATGGTGCCCCCTTGCGCGCGCTCGAAGGCGCCGGGGCGGCTGGAGGTGGCGCCGGTGAAGGCGCCCTTCTCATGGCCGAACAGCTCGCTCTCGATGAGGTTGGGCGGGATGGCGCCGCAGTCCAGCACCACCAGGGGGCCCTTGCGGCGGCCGGACAGCTCGTGGATGGCGCTGGAGACCAGCTCCTTCCCCGTGCCCGTCTCCCCCTGGATGATGACGGACACGTCCATGGGCGCGATGCGCTTGATGAGCCCGAACACCTGCCGCATCTTCACGCTCTGGCCCACCATGCCGCACAGCTCGCCCTCGCGGTCGGGCTCGACCGCCACCTCCTCGTCCAGGGGGGCGAAGGTGATGACGGAGGAGCCGGCGCGGATCTGCGAGCCCGGGGACAGGTAGGCGCGCTCGATGCGCCGGCCGTCCAGGAAGGTGCCGTTGGTGGAGTTCAGGTCCACCAGGAGGTGGCCCCGCTCGGTGTACTGGACCTCGAAGTGGTGGCGGCTGGCGGTGCGGTCCTCCACCAGCACCAGGTCGTTGCCCGGGTGGGCCCCGCAGCGCAGCCGCTCCTTGTCGCTGACCATGGAGCGCCCGGTGTCCGGCCCCGCCGTCACCACGAGCCGGCACTTGTGCAGCTTCACGCTGGCGCGCGCCTCCACCACCAGGGTCTCCCCCAGCAAGGGGGACTGGGACGACAGCTCGAGGCCGACGTCTCCGGGGTTGGTGTGGATGTCGTCGGGATGCGGGTTGGGGGCGGTCATCAGTGAACGCGAGGATAGCAAAGGGTGCCCACGGGCCGTGCCTCCACGCCTGTGCGTGCTAGTGTCCCGCGCCCCGCATGCCCCCCCGAAAACCCCAGCCGAAGAAGGCGCCCGGCCCGTCTGGCGCGCAGGCACCCGAGCGCGGTGACGCACCGCGACCCAAGCGGCCCCGCGCGAAGAAGACCGTGGCCATCCTGTCCCGCAAGCGCTCGCTGTATTCGACGCGTCGGCTGGTGGAGGCCATCAAGGCCCGGGGCCACCGGGCGCTCGTCTTCGACACGCTGCGCTGCTGCCTGATGCTGGCGCGAGGCCAGCCGCGCATGAGCTACCGCGGCGCGGAGGTGAAGGGCGTGGACGTGGTGATTCCGCGCATCGGCGCGTCCATCACGGCGTACGGCCTGGCGGTGGTGAACCACTTCGAGATGATGGACGTGCCGGTGCTCAACCCGCCCACGGCCATCGCGCGCAGCCGCGACAAGCTGCGCGCGCTCCAGTTCCTCGCCCGCGCGGGCCTGGACATGCCCCGGACGGTGCTGGCCCACGACCGCGGCAACGTGCGCAAGCTGGTGCAGGAGGTGGGCGGCCTGCCCGTCATCATCAAGCTGATCAGGGGCACCCAGGGCGTGGGCGTGATGATCGCCCACACGCTGCCGGAGGTGCAGACCATCCTCGACACCTTCTGGGACCTGGGCCAGGAGATCGTCCTCCAGGAGTTCGTCGCGGAGAGCGAGGGCCGCGACGTGCGCGCGCTGGTGGTGGGCGACACGGTGGTGGGCGCCATGCGCCGCAAGGCGAAGAAGGGCGAGTTCCGCTCCAACATCCACCGCGGCGGCGAGGGCCGCGCCATCACCCTGCCCCCCGACTACGTGGAGGCCGCGGTGAAGGCGGCGCGCATCATCGGCCTGGAGGTCGCGGGCGTGGACATGCTGGAGGGCCGCGAGGGCCCGCGCCTGATGGAGATCAACTCCAGCCCCGGCTTCGAGGGCCTGGAGGCCGCCACCGGCAAGGACATCGCGGGCCACATCGTGGAGCACGCGTTGGTGTACGCGGGGACCCGGAGCAGCGCGTTGCGCACGCGGGCGGGCCGCACGTCCTGAGCCAAGGGGGCACATCGTGAGCAGGCGCGCGAGCGCCCCCGCGCGCCTGCCCGCCTGCTCCATGGCGTGCGTGCGGGGCTCCACGGTGCGCACGGCGCCTTGGATGCTCCTCAGGAATCCGGGAATGCCTTCCGGCGCGGATTGTCAGGGGGTGTTGGCAGCGGCGGGGATGCGCCTCTAATCTGGCGGCCCCCGATGAAAACGCTGCACAAGCCGCTGCAGATCACCGTCTACCAGGATGTGCTTTGCGCCTGGTGCTACCTCGCCGACCAACGGTTGGAGGTGCTTCGCCAGGAGTTTGGCGAGGCCGTCCGCTGGAGCGTGCGTCCCTACCCCCTGCGTCTGCATGACGTGCTGCCCACGGAGCGCGAAGTGCGCGGGCTGGTGGAGGAGGTGAAGCGCGCGCAGCGCGAGCCCGACCCCAGCGCGTCGCTGCTCTCCACGGACCTGTGGCTGGGCGGGGATCCGCCGCGCTCCAGCGTGCCGGCGCTGGCGGCGTTGGAGGCGGCGCGGCTCCAGGGGCCGCAGGCGCGGGCCTTCCTCGCGCGGGCCATGCAGCGGGCCGCGCTGGAGCAGGGCGTCAACGTGTCGCGCTCGGACGTGGTGTTCGAGCTGGCGGCGCGCGTGGGCCTGTCCATGAACCAGTTCTCCGCGGCCTTCCGGTCCGAGGAGACGCGCCGGCTGATCCATGACGAGCACCGGCTGGCCGGCAGCCGCGGCGTGCGCGGCGTGCCCACGCTCGTGCTGGGCGGCCGGTGGATGCTGTGCGGCCTGCGCGAGCTGTCCGAGTACCGCGAGCACATCCTCGCGTGCCTGGGCAAGGTCGCCGTCCCCCGCTCGGGTTCCTCCGAGCGGCTGGTGCACTGAAGTCTCCCCGCGCGCCTTCGCTCCGCTTCGCGAAGGCGCGCACTCCCTCTGCCTCCCGCGGCGTCAGCCCCGGGAGGGCTCCGCGGCGTCGCCCCAGGGCGAGCGCACGGCCAGGTACAGCCCCGCGAAGAGCAGCTGGGCCAGCGCCATGCCGGGGATGAAGCCCACGCAGCACAGGCAGAACCCCACGAGCATGGCGGCGCCCCCCGAGAGGACCACGCCCAGCATGGCCAGCCGCTGGCCCCGCGCCGCCCCCCAGCAGCGGCGCAGCACCTCGAAGGGTGAAGGCGGCGCGTCGTTGAAGGCGATCTCCGGCTGGATCAGGTATAGGGGCAGCGCCAGGTACGTGAGGGGCCCCACCAGCACCAGGAACGCCGCCCCCATCACGCCGAGGACAGGCGCCACCGCGTCCCAGTACTCCTGCGGCGAGGCGTCCGCGCCCGGGAGGGAGCGCAGCTCCAGGCCCAGGCCCGAGGCCGCGAAGATGCCCAGGAAGATCAGGGCGAACACCGCCACGAAGGCGACGGCGAAGAGGATGAGCATCGTCAGCGCGTAGGGCACCGCCTTGTGCAACTGGCTGAAGAGGCGCGCCAGGTCCACGCGGCCTCCGTGCAGCACGTCGAGGCACACGCGCGTGAGGCCCAGCTGCACCAGGCCCTGCACCAGCTGCTGCCCCACGAGCCCCACGACGCCCAGCACCGCGGTGAGGCCGTCGCTGCCCAGCGCCCCGCCCACGGTCGTGGCCAACTGGATGATCATCTGCGCGCCGAAGGACACGCCCAGGGTGATCAACACCGCGAGCGACAGCATGGCCCACTCGCGCTGGAACGCCACCCAGCACACGTCCCACAGCTTGCTGAAGGACCAGGTCTCCCGCCGCAGGGGGAACGTGTCGCCGAAGCGCTCCCGGCACGTGGGGCAGTGCTGCAACGCGCCGTACTCGCTGCACGCGCCGCACATGAAGTTGCCGCAGCGCTCGCAGGTGCCCGTGGCCTCCCGCCCCGGGTGCAGCGCGCAGGACGCCCCGACCGCGCGTCCGAAATCCACATCCGACATCCGCATGCCTCCCCGGCGCGGCGCCCAGGGCCGCGACCCGGAGGTCATATCAGGCGGGCCCCTCCCCTTCCCGGCGGGCGGGCGCCCCGGATGAATTAACGAGGCGTCCGGCCGTCGGGGAGGGCGTGAGGTTGCGGAGCGGGACGCTTTGAGGGTCCACTTCCGCGCCAGGAGACCCATCATGAACCGCTTGCTCGCCCTGGTCGTCCCCCTGGCCCTGCTGATGGGGACGGGCTGTGTCGTCGAGGCCCACTCGCATCGCCCTGTCCGCCGCGTGGCCTACGTCGCTCCCGCCCCCGTGGTGGAGTACCGGTTCGCCGGCGCGCACCCCATCCCCGACGACTACGGCGGTGGCTGGTGCCCGGAGGACTACGCCCACGTCCACGACTACCAGCCGCCCACGACGTCCTACGTCTACACGGACAACGTCTACTACTACCGGGGCCCGACGGTGGTCTGGTACTGGGACTACCACCCCATCCCCGGCGGCGGTTACTGCAACCTCCACGGCCGCCACCAGCACGACTTCTACCCGCACGGCTCCTGGGGCGCGGGCTACTCCTACGACCGCGGCAGCGGGGGCTACCGCTGGAGCAACAGCCACCAGGCCTCCCCGGTGGCCTCCGGCCGCAACAACATCGCCCCCTCGCGGCCCGCGCCCGCGCCCGCTCCGGCCCCCGCCCAGCAGGGCCGCAACCCGCCCCCGGGCGGCACGGGCACCGGCGCCCGTCCTCCCAGCGGCGCCGGCTGGGGCCGCGGCAACGTCGCTCCCTCCAACAACGCGCGGGACAATGACCGGAAGGACAACGACCGTGGCAACAGCGGCGGGTGGAACACGCCGGCCAGCAAGAGCCGCGACGACGACAAGGACAACAACCGCGGCAGCAGCGGGAGCAGCGGCCGGAGCAGCGGTGGCTGGGACACCTCCGGTAGCAGCAACGGCAGCAGCGGCAGCAGTGGCCGGAGCAGCGGAAGCAGCAGCGGCAGCAGCGGCGGCGGGTGGAACACCGGCAGGGGCTCCGGTTCCTCCTCCTCCGGCAACAGCGGGTCGCGCTGGTAGGCGCTCCGCTTCCACCTCCCTGGCGTGACCCGCGGCACCAGGCGTGGCCTTCCGTCCCAGGCGGAAGGCAGGCTCCCGGTGCCGACGTGTTTTCAACACCCGGAGGGCCCGGGGTCCGGGGCGGACGGCCCGCGGGCGCGGCGGGGCGTCATGCAGGGGACGGACGGCGCCGGGGGACGGATTGCGATCACCCCCGGCCGTGAAGATGTTGCCGCTCGATGAAACACTACATTCGGGCGGCGGGTGGGGCCGTGCTCGGGCTGCTGGCGGTGGCCTGTGGCGGCGGCGGATACACACCAGACCCTGGCGTGCGGACCGAGGACGCCGAGGCGGTGGACCTGGAGAACCTTCGCATCCTCGTGAGCGGCGAGGCGCGCGTGTTTCCCGAGGCCGAGGGCCTGGCCTCCGCCCCCGCGTCACTCACTGGAATGGCGCTCACCGTGGAGGAGCCCCTGCGCGTGGCCGTCAACGACTCGGCCGCCACCTTCGCCACCGGCGAGGTGTCCGAGGACGGCGCCTTCCGCATCCCCGACGTGCCCGTGCGCGACGTGCACCAGGGGCTCGCGGTGGGCCTCGAACACGAGGGGCTCGTGCGCAGCACCACGCTCGTCTACGACACGGCCTTCACCGGCACCCGGCCGCGCACGGACATCATCGACGCGCACGCCTGGGCCCTGCCCACCGCGTTCGTGGAGCAGCTGGGCGCCGCCGTGGGCGCCCAGCGTCTGCAAGGTCACACCGGGGACCCCTCGGCCACCCTAGCCTCCGCGGGCTTCGTGCTGGGGCGCGTGGTGGACCTGAACGGTCAGCCGGTGAGCGGCGCGCGCGTGGCGCTCGACCGCGCCGAGCTGGCGGACCGCGTCTACTACCCGTCAGCGGACATGGGCTCCGTGAGCACCACGGGGACCGCGGCGCACGGGCTGTTCCTCTACGTGCACGCGGGCGCCGGGGTCTCGTCCTTCCAGCTGTCCGTGGAGGGCGCCGGGTCCTACGTGCCACGCAACATCGACGTGGGCCCCGGGCTGGGCGTGGTGCTCACCGTCTACCCGGGCCGCTACGCGCCCTGACCAACCCTGGACAGGTCCGACATCCCCGCCTAGGAAGGACATCCCCCCAACCCTGGCGTCCCATTGCCTGGCGGCCCCCTGTGACGTGATGTTGTGGCAGGATGCAGGGCTGGCGTTCCGGGGGGACGCGGATGATGAGCGGCCGATCCATGCCACGAAGCACGGCGTTGGTCCGTGCCCTTGCGCGCAGCTCCGCGGTGGCCGCCTGCCTGGTGGGGCTGCTGGTGCTGGTGGGCTGGGCGCTGGATGTCATGGTCCTCAAGTCCATGGGCGCCGCGCTCCCCGCCATGCGCCCCAGCGCCGCGCTGGGGTTGATGCTGGGCGGGGCGGCACTGGGCCTGCGCCTGCCGGCCTCGCCCCACCGCGCCCGCCACCGGCTGGGCACCGCGCTCGCGCTGGCCACGGCCCTGGTGGGCGCGGCGAGCCTCGTGGACGGCGTCATCACCGGCGGCAATGGCGGCCTGGACGCGCTGTTCCTGCGCGCCCTCGGCGAGGACGGCTTCGTGTCTCCTGGCGCCGAGTCGTCGCCGCTGACGGGGCTGTGCCTGATGCTGCTGGGCCCGGCGCTGGCGCTGGTGGACCGGGGCCACCCGCAGCGGCTGTCGTGGTCGGACGCGCTGGTGGCGCTGGCGCTGATGGCCGCGCTGACGGGCCTCAACGGCTTCCTGCTGGGCCCGCTGGTGACGCCAGCGGCCGCTCCGTTCTTCCAGGAGCGCAGCATGGGGCTGCACACCACCTGCGTGCTGATGCTGCTGGCCATGGGCACGCTGTGCGCCCGGCCGCAGCTGGGGCTGATGGCGCGGCTCACCCGGGACACGCTGGGCGGCTTCGTGGCGCGGCGGCTGGTCCCGGTGACGCTGCTGGGGCCGCCGGTGCTGGGGCTGACGCTGGTGCTGATCCACCTGACGGGCGGGCTCAGCCACGACGCGAAGCTGCCCCTCTTCGCCACGGTGGTGGCGGCTGGCGGCGCCACGCTGGTGCTGCTGGCGGCGCGGGCCCTGGACGTGCTCGACCTGGAGCGCAGGCGGGCCACCGCCGCGCTGGAGTCCTCCGAGGAGCGCTTCCGCACCTTCCTGGACACCGCGCCGGACCCCATGGTGGTGGTGGACGCCACCGGCCGCGTGCGCTTCGCCAACGCGGAGGCCGAGCGCGTCTTCGGCTACCGCCGGGAGGCCCTGCTGGGTCGCGATGCGGGGCTGCTGGTGCCGGGGGGACTCCAGGGGGGGCCGTCCGCCACCGGTGAGGGCCCGGAGCGCGCGACCGGCGGACGGCTGGTGACGGGCCAGCGGCAGGACGGCACCCGCGTGCCGCTGGAGGTGCGGCTGAGCCCGCTGGAGGGCGCGGACGACGCCACGCGCATCGCCATCCTGCGCGACGTCACCGAGCGCCGGGACCTGGAGAAGCTGCGCGAGGAGTACGTGGGGCTCATCTCCCACGACCTGCGCAACCCGCTGAACACCATCAACCTGCGCGCCCACCTGCTCCAGCGCGCGCTGCACGAGCGGAAGCTGGAGCGCGAGGGTCACATGGCCCAGGCCATCATCCACAACGTGGAGTGGATGAGCACGATGATCGAAGAGCTGCTGGAGGGCTCGCGGCTGGAGTCCGGCCGGGTGAGCCTGCACCGCGAGGCGTGCGACCTGGGCCGCTTCCTGGAGGCGGTGCTGGAGCGAGACGTGCCGCCCGACGCGCGAGAGCGCTTCCGGCTGCACCTGGCGGATCCGCTGCCGCCGGTGCCCATGGACGCCGCGCGGCTGGAGCGCGTGATGACCAACCTGCTGACCAACGCGCTCAAGTACAGCCCCAAGGGGACGCCGGTGGACGTGCGCCTCTCCGTCGTGCACGACCACGCCGTGGTGTCGGTGACCAACCAGGGCACGGGCCTGTCGCCCCGGGACGCGGCGCGCCTGTTCGACAAGTACTACCGCACGGAGGACGGCCGCCTGCAGGACGGCAAGGGGTTGGGCCTGGGGCTCTACATCAGCCGGCTCATCGTGGAGGCCCACGCCGGCCACATCTGGGTGGAGAGCGAGCCGGACCGGGGCGTCACCTTCTTCTTCAGCGTGCCCCTGCAGCTTCCCGCCGCCTCCCCGGAGGCCAAGCCGCTGCGCCAGCGCGCCAGCTAGCGCGGCACGAACCAGCTGAAATCATTATGGAAAGGGCTTGTTAAAGGCCGCTTTCATTGGCGCTGACCTTATTTAAGCCAAGAGCGTTTGACTTAAACAGGCTCCATTCGAATGCTGAGGCGCATGACTGACGCCTCACCCGCGCCTTCAAGGATGGGCCGGTTCGTGGAGACCACCGCCGCCGGCGAGCTCGTGCGGTCGTTCGTCCCGCCGCCCCTGCCGCCAGTCCCCTCCATCGACGTCCTGGGCCTGCTGGACCGACTCGGCCGAGCCGAGCGAGCGCTGGGTCGGCTCGACGGAATCACGGTGCTCCTGCCGCACCAGGAGCTGTTCCTCTACATGTACGTGCGCAAGGAGGCGGTGCTGTCGTCACAGATTGAAGGGACGCAGTCGACCCTTTCCGATCTGCTCCGGTTCGAGACCGAGGCCCAGGAGGGGCAGCCCATCGACGACGTCCGCGAGGTCTCCAACTACGTCGACGCGATGATGTACGGGCTCGAGCGGCTCGAGGAGTTGCCGCTCTCACTCCGGCTGATCCGCGAAATGCACGCACGGTTGCTGCAGAGCGGACGCGGTGGCACCAAGGATCCCGGCGAGTTCCGCCGCTCGCAAAACTGGATTGGAGGAACCCGGCCCGGAAATGCGCTGTACGTCCCGCCCCCGGTGACGGAGCTCGACGGTTGCCTCGGGGACCTCGAGGACTTCATGCACGAGGAGAAGTCCCGGCTGCCAGCCCTCATCAAGGCGGGGCTCCTGCATGTGCAGTTCGAGAGCATCCATCCCTTTCTCGACGGCAATGGCCGCATCGGCCGCCTCCTCGTGACGCTCTATCTGTGCGTCCAGGGCGTGCTCCGCAAACCGCTGCTCTACTTGAGCCTCTACCTGAAGACGCGCCGCGCCGATTACTACCGGCTGCTCCAGGAGGTCCGCGAGCGGGGCGCATGGGAACCCTGGCTCGAGTTCTTCCTGGAGGGCATCGAGCAGACCGCGAACCAGGCGTTCGAAGCGGCCACACGAATCGTGGAGCTCTTCAAGCACGACCGGGAGCGCATTACCGCGGAGAGCCAGCGCGCCAGCTCAGCGCTCCGTCTGCACGAGCTGCTGCAGACACAACCGTACCTGACGTCGAATCAGCTCGTCGTCCGGACCGGACTGACCGCTCCCACAGTGAACGCGGCGCTCGTGGACCTGGAGCGTCTAGGCATCGTGGAGGAGGTCACGGGGCGCAGGCGGGGCCGCGTCTTCGCGTACCGCGGCTACCTCGCCATCTTGAACGAGGGGACGACTCCCCTGCAGGGAAGCAGGGCCTAGCGCGGCACGAACCAGCGCGGCAGCCAGTCCGCGCCCTTCGCCGTGGTGAGCCGCGTCTGGCCGGTGCCATCCGCGCGCATGAGGTACAGGTCGGTGTCGCCGTCGCGCTCCGACACGAACACCAGCGCCTTGCCGTCCGGGCTCCACGCCGGCATGTCGTCGCGGTGCTGGCCGTCCGTCAGCGCCACCGGCGCGCCGCCCGCCACGGCCGCCACCCAGATGCGGCTCCTGCCGTCCGGCAGCCTCGCCACGTACGCCACGCGCTTCCCATCCGGGCTGAAGGCCGCCTCGCGCTCGTCGCCCGCGAAGCCCTCTCCGGACACCGCGCGCAGGTCCGCGCCGTCCGCGCGCGCCAGGTACAGGCGCTCCTTGCGCTCGCGGTTGCTCACGAACAGGAGCCACTCGCCGTCCGGGCTCCACTGCGGCGTCCGGTCCTCCATGTAGAACGTGGTGACGCGGCGGGGCTCGCCCGTGCCGTCCGCGCGGTAGACGTAGATCTCCGGATCCCCGTCACCGCTGCACACGCACGCCACCTCCGTGCCGTCCGGGGACACCGCGGGCTCGAAGCAGCCCTCCTTCACGTGCGTCAGCCGCGTGTCCACCGCGTTCGCCTCGGGCAGCACCCGCACCACGTCGCTGAAGCCCTGCGCGTCGGACTCCACCACCAGCCACGTGCCGTCCGGCGCCCAGCTCGCGTTGCGCGCGCGGGGCCGCGGCGGGTGCAGCGCCACGGAGGGGCCTCCCGCCAGCGGCTGGAGCCGCAGCTGCTGGAAGACGCGCCCGTTCGCCTCGCCCGACGCAATCACCAGCAGCGTGCGCCCGTCCGGCGACGGCGGGCCGGGGTACTCGTCCTCCGGCGCGGAGGTGACCCGCGTCTCCTCGCCCGCGGGCGTCACCCGCCAGACGTCCTTCTGTCCCGCCCGCTCGGAGAGGAAGACGATGGTGCCCGGCAGGGCCCGCCGCTCCGCCTCCGACAGGGCGCCGGGCGCCGGGGCCGCGCCGCCGCAGCGGCCCTGGCACCCCATGGCGCCCAGCAGGGCGAGCACGGCCCACCCCCACCGCGCCCGCGAGGGCCCGGAACGCGCCTTCCGTCCAAGGCCCTCGCGCCTCACGTCAGCGAACCCGGACGGCGTCGGCCATGACCACGTAGCCCGCGGTCGTCCAGCGGCTCAGCTGCACCTTGTTCCAGCCAGCGGAGAAGCTGTACGTGCCGAGCTGCACCCACTTGCCGCCGTTGACCTGCTGGTTGACGGACACGCGGCCCACCTCGGTGCCCGCCGCGTTGTAGGCGATGAACGGCGCCGTGGCGGAGCGGTTCGTGCCCGCCACCCACCACGCGTCGATGGTGCGCGTCTGCGCGGTGGGCAGGTAGAACTCGAACGAGGCCGGCGCGGAGACGGCCTCCGTGGACGCGTAGTAGTAGCCGCTGCCGTAGTAGCCGGCGCTGGTGCCCGCCGTCCACGATCCCGTCAGCGAGAAACGCGCCTTGGACGCGTCGTTGTTCGCGCTGTTGCTGTCGATGATGATCTCACCCGACGGCGTGGACGTGCCGCAGTAGCTGTTGATCTTGCTGATGTACGACGACCACGGCCAGTTGGGACCCGGGTCCGTGCGCGTCGCAGGCTGCAGCCTGCCGTGCGCCACGATGTGGTAGCTGTCCTTGACGATGGCGTTGTCACGCGCGATGTCGCACGACAGCTTCGCGGACGCGTCGATCTGCCCGGCCGGGAAGGACGTCTGGCTGGCGTAGCCGCCGTGCTCGATGCCGATGGTGAAGTGGTTGGCCGACACGCCGTTGAGCCAGCACTCCTTGCTGCTGTTGTTCGCGCAGTCGTAGGTCGCGCCGATGTGCCAGGCGCGGTTGGCCTCGCGCACCAGCTGGGAGACCTCCGAGCCGCTCTCGTTCACCACGTAGTGCGCGCTCACCTGCGAGGCGCTGTTGGTGAGCCAGCTCCAGCAGGACGAGTAGCTGCCCTCGCAGGTGTGGATGATGATCATCGACGGGTCGCCCGTGCTGCCCGAGGGACGCGAGTTGTAGTTGGGCGACGCGCGCCACACGGCCGGGCTGTAGTCCGGTCCCGCCGCCATGGCGCGCACCTGGGGACGCGCGAACTTCGCCTCCACCTTCACCGGCTCCAGCGACGCAGCCACCGACCCGTCCTGGTTGAGCGCCACCGCGCCCTCGTTGAGCACGCCGTACACGCCGCGGTGCACGTGCTCCGCCTGGGCCTCCGGCTGGGTGATGCCGCTCAGCTGGGCCACCACCGGCGCCCACGCCGCCAGGTCCCCGCGCTCCACGTTCGCGTCCGTGGCCAGCTGCGACAGCCGCGCCGCGCCCGCGCGCAGGTTGGACAGCGCGTCCGTGCGCGCCGCCTCCACCGTCACGCCCGCCAGCGCCGCGCCCTGCTCCAGGTCCTCACCGCGCAGCGCCATCAGGCCGAACGCCGGCTGCTGGCCGGGGAACTCCTCCTCGCCCCGCACCATCTGCCAGCGCGTCTCCGCGTAGGAGACCGCCTTGAGCAGCTCCGCCGGGACGTTGAACTCCTGGGCGGCCTGCGCGAACAGCGGGTCCAGCTCACGCGGCAGCGTGCTGCCGGCCGTGTCCGTGGAGGGCTGCGACGGCGTCTCGGCCGGAGGGGCCTCCTCGGTGGGCTGCTGCGCCTGGGGACCGCACGCGGACAGCACCAGGGCGGCGGCCGCCGCCGCGAGGGGATTGCGGAAGATTGACATGAGGGACTCCAAAAGTCGGGGAGGGACTCCACGGCCCGCCCCCGCTTGCCCACGGAGACGGCTGGAGCCGCCTCCCCAGCACCATGCGTGCCAGCCGCCTCCATCCCGTCACCTTCGTCCAGTTTTCTTCCGCGACCGGTGCATCCATGCTCCACCCCGCACGAAACGTGCGGGGTTCCGGGCGACCTCAAACACCTGAAATCACGGAATTACACACATGGCGGGGCCGGCCGATTTCACTCAAGGTCCGGCATGGTGCATGGATGCCGCACTGCCGCGTTTCAGGACATCCATGACGTAACGGTTTGTTACATCATTTCTTGTCTTAATCACTCTTTGAACCCTTGGCGGACCGCGGCGGCAGGCCGTCCAGGCGCGCGCCGCGCTGGAAGGGCCGACATGGGGGCGGGCCATCCGCTATGACGCCAGCATCATGCGGCTCTTCGGCATTGGCGACACGCACCTGCCCTCCACCCGGCAGAAGGACATGCACCGCTTCGGCTGGACGGACCACCCGCTCCCCCTTCAGCGCGCGTGGGATGAGCGGGTGCGGCCCGAGGACGCGGTCATCGTCGCGGGCGACATCTCCTGGGCCACCCGCCCCCACGAGGTGATGGAGGATCTGGCGTGGCTGGACGCGCGGCCCGGCCGCAAGGTGCTGGTGCGCGGCAACCACGACTACTGGTGGGGGGACTCCGCGTCCAAGCTGCGCAAGCTGCTGGAGCCGTTCCGCACGCTGGAGGGCTTCCTGCACAACAACGCCGTGGTGCTGGGGCCGTGGGTCATCGCCGGCTCCCGGCTGTGGACGGCGCCGGAGGCGCCGCCCATGCCCGGCGGGGAGATGGGCGACGAGCAGGGGGACTCGGGCTACGTGGAGCGCGAGACGCGCCGGCTCACCACCTCCATCGAGGACGCGCTCAAGAAGGAGGCGGCCCACCCCACGCCGCTCACCCGCGTCGTGGCGGTGCACTTCCCGCCCGTGTACGCGAACGAGCGGGCCACCGCCTTCAGCGCCCCCATCGAGGCGTTCGCCCCCAGGGTCTGCGTGTACGGCCACCTGCACTCGAGCGGCATCCCCGCGGGCTTCACCGGGGAACGCGCGGGCGTGCGCTACGTGCTCGCGTCCTGCGACGCGGCCGGCTTCGCGCCGGTGCTGCTGGACGAGCGCTGACGCCCGCCCCCCGCCGGGAGGGAGCCCCCTGGACCTGCCGCGTCGGCCCGGGCACCGGACATGGGAGGTCGGAAGGGGAGGTGCGACGCCCGGTGAAGCGCTTTGTCGACAGGTGAAAAGGGGCCGTTAAGCTGGCGCCGGGTTCGCCCGTGAACCAAGGAGTGGAAGTCATGCCGTCGGACAAGGCCGAACTCGCCGCCCGGATCGCCACCCTCCAGCAGGGGGACTCCATCCGTGGGCTCATCTTCAAGTCCGTCTTCGGCCTGGTGCAGCAGCACGCGGGCGCCATCGGGATGGAGAAGCTGCGCGTGGGGGAGCTGAACCACGACTACGCGGAGCTGCGCTCGTACCCGGCGCGGGAGTTCCTCACGCTGCTGTACAGCGCGGCGGACCTGCTGGAGGGCGCGCTCGGCCCCCAGGACGCGGTGTTCCACGCGTGCGGTGAGGTGAGCATCACCCGCTACTCCACCGGGCCGGGCATGCTGGTGTTCGGCATCATCTCCCGGGGCGACCCCCAGAAGCTCTTCGCGGGCGCGCAGATGGCGTACAGCGCGGCGGTGTCCTACGGCAACCGCGAGTACCTCACGACGGGGCCCAAGTCCGGCACCCTGCGCATGCGCCGGGACATGATGCCGCCCGCGTACCACGTGGGCATCCTCACCGGCTCGCTGAAGGTGTTGGGGCTGACGGGCAAGGCCACCGCGAAGCCGCAGGGCATCGACCGCGTGGACTACGAAATCGAGTGGGCCTGAAGCGGGACGCGGGGCCGCGCGTCGCCAGCGCCTCGGGCGCGCCGCCGGGAGGCTCCGGCGGACCTCAGTCGACGCGGGTGTAGGTCACGTCCAGCTGCGCCACCACGCGCTCGCCCACGGACGCCCAGCAGGCGAAGGTGTGGTCCGCGCCGCGCACGTGGGTGCGGTGCGCGCTGAACACCACCGTCTGGCCCGCGTAGGCCAGGCTGTCCGCGGACAGCTTCACGTCCCGGGCCACGAAGCGGGCGCCGGGCGCGTGCTCCAGCGCGCGGCCAAGCGTGGTGGCCATGCGCGTCATGCCGCCCGCGACGACGGCCACCGGCATCACCGGGTGCATGGCGAAGTGGCCCTTGCACAGCTCCGGGGTGACGGTGAGCGACGAGCGCATCAGGTCGCCCTCCATCCGGAAGTCCTGGAGCTCCAGCGGCTTGCTGTACGGGTTCTGCCGCAGCTTCGCCCACTCCTCCGGGGTGCGCTGCACGGTGTCCGCGGGGCGCGGCGCGCGGCGCATCTCCTGGCGGGCCTCGCCGAACAGGCGGGTGAAGGCGGCGGCGGACAGCACGTTGTAATCCACCTCCAGCTTGAACAGCGGCGTGCCGTCCGAGTCCGACAGCAGCGTGCGCGCCGTGCAGGTGCGCTTGCCGGTGTACTCCGCCTGCGCCAGCGCCCAGAGCATGTCCGTGGCGCGCTCCTGCGGGGCCGGCTGCAGCCACTGACCGCGCGCCGCGCTGGCCAGGTAGAAGTGCTGCCCGTCCTTGGGCGCCACCAGCGCCGCGCCGCACGAGCCCAGGATGGCCAGGTGCCGGCCCGCCTCGCCCAGGCCCAGCGGCATCGCCTCCGCGTCCGTCGCCATCTGCACCGGCACGCGCGCCACCACCTCGCCCGGCAGCACCGTCACGTCCTTCAGCGCGAAGTACGGATCACGCACGCAGATGCGCGGGTACAGCTCCTGGGCGCTCAGCACCGTGTACGGCGCCGCCTCCGACAGCGCCATCCGCGGCTCCGCCATCCACGGCATGACGGACTTCGCCGGGGAGACCGGGGACGACGCGGGGGCGGGGGCGATGGCCTGGAGCATGGGGCTGACCTCGTTTCAGACGCCGGGTGCCGGGGGACACCTGGCCGCAGGGTAACCAAGTTCTGTTACGACGGAGCAGGATTTTTTCTGCCCCGCGAAAAGATTCTCGATTTGTCGGCGAAAGTGTTGCTGCCCCGCCATATTTTTCTGTCTGAGCAGGAAAAAACAGGGGCGAGCGGTGCAATTTGAAGCAGGTGAGCCCCTGCGTAAAGGGCTGAGTAGCACCTGCCGTCCGACGCCAATGGGTCATAACCACCCCTCCCCTGAGGACCAGACCCATGTGTTTTCAGGGAGTTACGAGACGGGATAAACCTCAAGCCCGGTAAAACACGCGCAGTGCGGGCTGAATAGTTTCTCTACTCGTGGGGTGAAGTCCTGGTGCGGCATGCCCGGCTCACAGCTCCACCTGGCTGCCCAGCTCCACCACGCGGTTGGGCGGGATGCGGAAGTAGGCGGTGGCGCTGCGGGCGTTGCGGCTCATCCAGGTGAAGAGGGCCTCGCGCCAGACGGCCATGCCGGGCTTCTTGGTGGGGATGAGGGTCTCCCGGCCCAGGAAGAAGCTGGTGCCCATCAGCTGGAACTGGAGGCCCTTCTCCCGGCAGCGCTTGAGGATGTCCGGGATGCTGGGGTTCTCCATGAAGCCGTAGCGGGCGACGACGCGCACGAAGCCCTGCTCCAGGGGCTCCACCTCCACGCGCTCCTGGGCCACGACGTGGGGAATCTCCTCCGAGATGATGGTGAGGAGCACCACCTGCTCGTGGAGGATCTTGTTGTGCTTCAGGTTGTGCAGGAGCGCGGGCGGGGTGCCTTCCGGGTTCCCGGTCATGAAGATGGCGGTGCCGGGGACCCGGACGGGCGGGTGGTCCCCGAAGCTGCCCAGCAGGTCCTTGAGGCCCAGGCTGGCCGCGCGCAGCTTGCCGGCGAGGATGTCCCGGCCGCGCTTCCAGGTGGTCATCAGCGTGAAGATGCAGACGGCGAGCATCAGCGGGAACCAGCCGCCGTCGGCGATCTTCGCCGCGTTGGCGCCGAAGAAGGCCACGTCCACCACCATGAACAGGCCCGCGATGGGCAGGGCCACGGCGCGGCGGACGCCCCAGCGCTCCCGGGCCACCACGTAGGCCAGGACGGTGGTGATGCCCATGGTCGTCGTCACCGCGATGCCGTACGCGGCCGCCAGCCGGCTGGAGGAGCCGAAGCCCAGCACCAGCGCGATGACGCCCACCAGGAGCGCCCCGTTGATGCCGGGCAGGTAGATCTGCCCCATCTCCTCCGCGGACGTGTGCACCACCTCCATGCGCGGGCAGTAGCCCAGCTGCATGGCCTGGCGGGTGGTGGAGAAGGAGCCGGAGATGAGGGCCTGGGACGCAATCACGGCGGCGGCGGTGGACAGGGCCACCAGCGGGTACAGGGCCCAGTCCGGGGCCAGGAGGAAGAAGGGGTTGCGGGCGGCCTCCGCGTGGCGCAGCAGGAGCGCGCCCTGGCCCAGGTAGTTGAGCACCAGCGACGGCAGCACCAGCATGAACCAGGCCCGCCGGATGGGCCCCGCGCCGAAGTGGCCCATGTCCGCGTAGAGCGCCTCGCCCCCCGTCACCACCAGGATGACGGCGCCCAGCACCAGGAAGCCGTGCCACCCGTTGTCGAGGAAGAACTGCACGCCGTGCACGGGCGACAGCGACCAGAGCACCGCGGGGTTGTGCAGGAGCTCCTTCACGCCCAGCACCGCGAGCACCAGGAACCACACGCTCATGAGCGGGCCGAACACCGCGCCGATGCCGGCCGTGCCCTTGCGCTGCACCATGAACAGCAGCAGCAGGATGACGAGCGAGATGGGGATCACATACGGCTGGAAGACGGGGGTGGCCACGCTCAGGCCCTCCACCGCGCTCATCACGGAGATGGCCGGGGTGACGACGCCGTCGCCATAGATGAGCGCCGCGCCGAAGATGCCCAGGGTGATGAGCACCGGCCGCGCGTGGTGCGCCTGGCCCCGGGGCCGGTGCATCGCCAGCGCCATCAGCGCGAGGATGCCGCCCTCCCCCCGGTTGTCCGCGCGCATCACGAAGATGATGTACTTCACCGACACCACGATGATGAGCGACCACACGATGAGCGACAGCACGCCCAGGACGTTGGCCGGCGTCGGCGTGACGCCGTGCACGCCGGTGAAGCATTCGCGCAGGGCGTAGAGCGGGCTGGTACCGATATCTCCGAAGACGATGCCCAGCGCGCTCAGGGCCAGCATCGCGATGCGTTTGGAAGAATCCGGCCCCTCCGAAGGGGCGGCCGGTGACTCCGAGGGTGCGTTCACCGCCCCCGCTTTAGCCGAACCCGGGCCCACCGCAACCGAAGCCGTGACGCTCCTTTGCTTTCCAACCGCCGCAGGTGCTCCCATGTGCGCGCGTGGGCGCCCTGCCCTCGGGGGTGGGGGGCTCCGGAACGAGGCGGGTGCCCGCCACCAACGCTTCCGGGGAGTGGGTGTCGAGCATCCACAGAAATCAGGGATGGCGGGACCTGAGACGCAGAGCGCGATGGCCCCGTGCGTGCTCCCATGGGCGCGCAACGGGGGGACGTGGCATGACCAGGGTCGCATCCAGGCTGGAGGAGGCGCGGCAGTACGGGGCGCGGCTTCCGGAGATTGAAGAGCGGCTGGCGCTGCTGGCGGAGGCCTCGCGGGTGCTGGCGGACGCGTCGCTGGAGCCCCCGGCGGTGATGGAGCGGCTGTGCGGCCTCGTCGTGCCGCTGCTCGGCTCCGCGTGCGCGCTGCGGCTCCTGTCGGAGGACGGGCTGTGGCTGCGCACGGTGGCGTCGGCGGCGGAGGTGCCGGAGGCGCGCGTGCGGCTGCAGGCGCTGTTCACCCAGCGGGTGCGCGCGGACGAGGGCGTGGCGGCGGAGGTGCTGGACACGGGCGAGGCGCAGTCGGTGGAGGCGGTGCTGGTGCTGCCGCTGAGGGCCCGGGGCCGCCCGCTGGGGACGCTGACGGTGTGGCGGGAGGCGCCGGAGCCGGCGTCGTTCGAGTCAGGGGAGCAGCTGTTGTTGCAGGAGCTGGCGGACCGGGCGGCGCTGGCGCTGGACGTGGCGCGGGCCTACGCGGCGGAGCGCCAGGCGCGGCAGGCCGCGGAGGTGGCGGCGGGGCGGCTCGCGCGGCTGCAGCACGTCACCGCGGAGCTGTCGGAGGCGCTCACCGCGGCGCGCGTGGCGGAGGTGGTGCTGGAGCAGGGGCTGACGGTGGCGGACGCGCGGGCCGGGGCGCTGTGGGGCGTGGAGCCAGAGGCGACGAGCGCCACGCTGCTGCGCTGCGCGGGCTGCACGCCGGACGCGGCGGAGCGGCTGAAGCGGATGCCCCTGGCGGGGGACTCGCCGGTGGCGCGGGTGCTGCGCGAGTCGCGGCCGGTGTGGCTGGTGGAGGAGGACGCGCTGTCGGGGCAGGAGCGGCCGGCGACCTCGTCGGCGTGCCTGCCCCTGGTGGCGGACGGGCGGGCGCTGGGGGCGCTGGTGTTCACCTTCGGCCAGCCGCACGGGTTCGACGACGACGAGCGGGCCTTCCTCCAGCTGGTGGCGCACCACGCGGCGCAGGCGCTGGCGCGGGCGCGGCTGCTGGAGCGCGAGCAGCGGGCGCGGGCGGCGCTGCGCGAGGCGCACGGGACGCTGGAGGCCATCATCCAGGCGAGCCCCACGGCCATCATGCTGCTGGACCCGGACGGCACGGTGCGGCTGTGGAATCCGGCCGCGGAGCGGATGCTGGGGTGGACGGCGGAGGAGGTGCTGGGGAGGGTGTTGCCGGCGGTGCCGCCGGAGCACTGGGAGGCGTTCCGCCACGGCCTGGAGCGCGCCACGCGGGGCACGGTGCTGGACGGGGTGCCCCTGGCGGCGCGGCGGCGCGACGGGGGCGCGGTGCAGGTGGCCATGTGGACGGGGCGCGTGCACCCGGCGAGCGGCCCGCCGCAGTGCCTGAGCGTGATGGTGGACATCACCGAGCGCCAGCGCGGCGAGGCGGCGCAGCGCTTCCTCGCGGAGGCCGGCGGCGTGCTGGCGGGGAGCCTGGAGGAGGAGGAGACGCTGGAGCGCGTGGCGCACCTGGCGGTGCCGCAGTACGCGGAGGCCTGCGGCGTGTTCCTGGAGGACGAGTCCGGCGGCGTGCGCTGCGTGGCCACGGCGGGCCGCGAGGGCGGCGAGGTGCCGCCGCCGGGGCTCGCGGTGGTGGCGCGGGTCATCCAGTCCGGGAGGCCGGAGTCGCGCTCGGGGCTGTCGGAGGTGGATCCGTCGAGCGCGCGGGCGGGCGGGACGTGCGCGTACCTGTGCGTGCCGCTGCGGGTGCGGGGGCACACGCTGGGGGCGCTGACGTTCGTCACGTCGAAGCGGGCATACGACGCGCAGGACCTGGCGCTGGCGCAGGAGCTGGCGCGGCGGGCGGCGCTGGCGCTGGACAACGCGAGCCTCTACCGCGACGCGCGGGACGCCATCCGCCTGCGCGAGGAGTTCCTCTCCATCGCGAGCCATGAGCTGAAGACGCCCATCAGCGCGCTCCAGCTCCAGGTGCAGAGCCTCCAGGCGGGGCTGGCGCGGTCGGGGGCGGGCTTCGACCCCGAGCGGCTCAAGCGCGGCCTGGAGCGGGTGGACCGGCAGGTGAAGCGGCAGACGCTGCTGGTGAACGACCTGCTGGACGTGTCGCGCCTGAGCGCGGGGAAGCTGGAGCTGGTGCGCCAGCCCCTGGAGCTGGGGAGCCTGGTGCGCGAGGTGGCCGAGCGCTTCGAGCCGGAGTACGCGCGCTCGGGCACGCCGCTGGAGCTGGCGCTGGCGCCGGAGGTGCGCGGACAGTGGGACCGGCTGCGGTTGGATCAGGTCTTCACGAACCTGCTGTCCAACGCGCTGAAGTACGGGCGGGGCAACCCGGTGCGCGTGTCCCTGGAGGCGAACGGCGACCGGGCGCGGCTGCGGGTGCGGGATGGGGGCATCGGCATCGCGAAGGAGCACCTGCCGCGCCTGTTCCACCGCTTCGAGCGCGCGGTCTCCGAGCGCAACTACGGCGGCTTCGGGCTGGGGCTGTGGATCGCCCGGCAGATCATCGAGGCCATGGGCGGCTACATCGAGGTGGACAGCGTCCTGGGCGAGGGCTCCACCTTCGTCGTGGAGCTGCCGCGGGGCTAACGGCGGACGGCGGGGAGCCCCTCCGCGATGAAGCCGCAGCCCCGCTGGGGCTCGCGGCGGTGGAGGGCGTGGCAGCGCTCGGGGGCGGGGCAGTCGGCGTCGAGGGCGCAGGGCTCGAAGCAGTAGCCGCTGGTCTCGTCGCAGGTGAGGCCCTTGGCGCAAGGGGTCCAGTCGTCACAGCGGGCGCGGCACTCGAAGGCCTCCGTGTCGAGGGTGGGCTCGGCGAAGCCCCGCAGGCAGTCCTGGTTGGCGGCGCAGGGCTCGGCGTCCAGGCACGCGGGGCCCACGAAGGGGCGGCAGCTGGGCACCTCGTCCGAGCCGTCCGTCCCGCAGCGCTCGCCCGGGGGACAGGCCCGGTCGCGGCAGCTGGGGACGCAGGCGCCCCGGACGCGGTAGGGGTTGGGGGCGCACTCGGTGCCGGGGGCGCAGGTGTCCGGGTCATGCACGTCGCATGGGGGGCCGCAGAACCCCTGGAGGCAGAGGAGCCCGGGGGCGCAGCGGCCCTCGGGCGCTCGCGGGTCCCCCGCGCACCGGTCCCCGGCGCGCAGCGCACCTTGGGGGACGCAGCGGCGGAGGACCTGGCCCGACGCGGACGTGTCCACGAGGTGGCACGTGTCGGAAGGGGCGCAGTCCGACGCGTCGTCGCAGAAGCGGTGCAGGGGCTGGCAGTCGCGGAAGCCGAAGTCCGGGTGGCGCGCGCACACGGTGTCGGCGGGGCACGCGGCATCCGCGTCGCAGCGGTCCTCGCAGGCGAGGGAGCCCCGGGAGTCCGCGTGGCAGTTGGTGGGGACGTGGGTCAGCCGGACGCCGTTACTCAACACCGTGACGCCGGGAGGCTCGCGCCCCGCGCGGTCCGGGTCGTCACCGGCCTCGATGATGAGGTGGGCGCGGGCGTCCGACAGGTCCGCCTGCGCGGTGAGGTCCGGCCCGGGCCACGCGAGCCACACGCCCGTGCCCACGGCGGTCACGAGCGCGAGGAGGGCGATGAGGAGGCTGAGCCTGCGCGGGGTCACCGCGAGGCTTATAGCGCCAGGAGCAGCAGCGACGCCTGCTCCGTGGGCGGGGCCGCGAGGAAGGCGTCCGGCAGCGTGATCTCCGTGGGCGGCGAGGACGCGCGGTCGCAGCTGCGCGGCCCCTCGTAGGTGCGGCCCGGCTCCTTCGCCTTCAGCCGGTACGTGCAGTCGCGCACGTACACCGTCAGCTCCCGCGGAGACAGCGTCAGGTTGGCGGGGCGCCCGTGGAAGCCGCCCTTCGCCTTCAGCGCGTCACCCTCCTTCTTCACGTCCAGGTTCACCACCGAGGCCCCGATGTTGCCCCTCACCTTCTCGTCCCCCAGGCTCAGCGCCACCGGGGCGTCCGCCACGCGGCCGCGCAGCTCGCCCGGCAGCCGGGACACCTGGAACGCGGGGCCCGTGACGTTGTCCGGCGTCATCCGCAGGTTGAACTGCGTCCGCGCGACGTTGAAGGACAGCTGGTCCTGCTCGGCCCCCGCCCACGCGCCGCCCACCCCCGCGAGCACCGCCAACAGTCCCCCCCAACGCAACGACTGGCTGTAGCGCTTCATGGTCACGCCCCTTCCGGCCCTCCGGCCGCGCGGAGACGACTGCCTCCACTCCCTCAATGTGCAACGCCTCCGGGCCGCCGCCATACCGGCGGCGGCCCGGTGCGCGCGCGGTGGAGGCTACTTGCCGCCCGCCTGCCCGGCCGCCGGGCCCAGCAGGTGCTTCTCGAAGAACATCAGCGCCGTCAGCTGGGCCAGGTCCCGGTTGGTCTTCTTCTGGAACCCGTGGCCCTCGTCCGTGGCCAGCAGGTACCAGACGTCCGAGCCCTTCTTGCGCACCGCCTGGACGATCTGCTCCGCCTCCGACTGCGGCACGCGCGGGTCGTTGGCCCCCTGCTGCACGAAGAGCGCCGCGCGGATCCGCTCCACCGACCCCAGCGGGGAGATGCGCTCCTGCACCTGGCGCACCGCCGGGTCGCGCTCGTCGCCGTACTCCGCGCGCCGCAGGTCCCGCCGGTACGCCTGCGTGTTCTGCAGGAACGACGGCAGCGACGAGATGCCCACCACGTCCACCGCCGCCTTGATGCGCTCCGGGAAGAACGCCGCCGTCGCCAGCGTCATGTAGCCGCCGTAGGAGCCGCCGTAGATGCCCACCCGCGACGCGTCCAGCTCCGGCCGCGAGGCGACGAAGTCCAGCGTGGCCCCGATGTCCGCCAGGCTCGCCTCGCGCTTCACGCCGTCATCCATGGCGCGGTACGCCTTGCCGTAGCCCTCCGACCCGCGCACGTTGGGCAGCAGCACCGCCAGCCCCAGCTCCGCCACCATCAGCTGGGTCATCGCGCTGAAGGAGGGCTGGCTCTGCCCCTCCGGGCCGCCGTGGAACACCACCACCACGGGCACCTTCCCCTTCGCGTTCCTCGGCACGTACAGGAACGCCGGCACCTTCACGCCGTCCGTGGACGGGTAGCGCACCAGCTCCGGCTCCACGAACGTCTCCGGATCCAACCCGCCCACCTCCGAGCGCGTCCAGCGCGTGGCCTTCTTCGTGCCCAGGTCCACCGTGAAGACGTCCAGCGGCACGCGCGCGGACGTCAGCGAGAACGCCACCCGGTCCGACCGCTTGTCCGGGAAGCGGAGCCGCGAGATCACCCCGCGCGGCGTCTCCACCGGCGCCAGCGCCTGCGTGCGCGTGTCCAGCAGGGCCAGCTTGCCGAAGCCCTCCTCGTTGAAGGCCACCGCCAGCTTGCGCCCGTCCGGGGACAGCTCCAGGTCCTGCACGTTCCAGCGCACCGACTTCGTCAGCGACGGCGCCGCGGCCGGGGGCGCGCCCGTGAGCGGCAGCCGGTACACCTCCGAGAAGTCGCTGTAGCGGTCCGTGGCCACGTACACGCCCTGCCCGTCGTGCGTGAAGACGGCGGCCTCCACGCTGCCCTTGCCCTCCTTGGGCGTGAGCTGCGTGCGCGCGTTCGTCTTCAGGTCCACCACGCTCAGGTCCGCGTCGTCCGCCGCGCGGAACTGGCTCACCAGCAGCTTGGAGCTGTCCCGGGAGAACTCCACCGGCGCCCAGCTGCCCTCCACCTCCGTCACCCGCCTCGCCTGCCTGGGGTCCGACGTGGGCGCCACATACACGTCGGTGTCCTTGCCGTTGCGGCCCGTGCCCGAGTACGCGAGCCAGCGGCCGTCCTTCGACATCACCAGCTCCTCATGCCGGCTCTTGCCGTCCGTCAGCAGCTCCGAGCGGCCGGTGCGCCGGTCCAGCCGGAACACCTGGAAGAACTCTCCGCCGCCCGTGTCCTGCAGGTAGAAGACCACCTGCGGGTTGCCCGGCAGGAAGCGCGCGCGGTTGATGGGCTCCTTCGTGAAGGTCAGCTGGGTGCGCGCGCCCAGCGGCATCTCCACCACGTGCAGCTGGTTGACGTCCGCGAAGCGCGTGGAGATGAGCACCTGCCGTCCATCCCCGCTCACGTCCAGCAGCTGCGCGGAGCGGGACTCCAGGTACTGCTGCGCGCGCTGGGAGAGCGCGGGCGGCACCGGCGGCACGCCGCTCGCCCACAGGTTGGGCAGGCCGGGCAGCGGGGCGATGCCGGGGACGGCGGACGGGGCCTTCGCGGCGGCCGGCGCGGGAGGAGGCGCCTTCGACGGCGCGGGCGCGGGCGTCTGCGCCGCGAGCAGGGACACGATGAGCGGAAGGGACGCGAGGGTCATGGTGCCACCGACCCTACCAGCGCCATCGCGTCCCCCGGCACCCACGCGCGCCGTTCCCACCGCCCCGCGCGATGACGCGTGTTGAACACGGGCTTGGCCCGCGAGGCCACCTGCCTCGATGCCGCGGCGCGGCGGCCGGGTAGCGCGCACGCGGGGTCTCCCTGGAGCCTCCCCGCCCGTGATGCCCGGGACTTGCGACGTGCGCCGGTGCACAACGTCACGGGCGGACAGTGGCCCTCGCGTGGGGGTTCGCCGGCCTGGAGGTGATGCCCACCCTTACCCCTGTCGACATCGGCGCCGAGCCGCGTCCGCGGCCCGCCGAGGAGGGGACTTCGACATGGCCTGGATGCGGGGGAAGACACTGCTCGTCGTCGCGCTCACGTCGCTGGGGGCGCTCGCGCCCGCGTGCGGAGGCGGCTCGGCGGAGGACTCCGAGACGCCGCCCACCCAGGACGGTCCGGTGCTCGTCCCGCCCACGCAGGCGCAGCTGCGCCTCGTGCAGGCCGCGCCGGGCTCGCCCGCGATGGACGTCTACCTCGCCGGAGACCCCACGCCCGTGGCCCGGGCCGTGGCCTATGGCGCCACCACCGCCTACCTCACGCGCGACGCGGGCGCCGTCACCGTGGAGCTGCGGCCCACGGGCGCGGCGGCCAGCTCGCCGCCCGTCCTGTCCCAGCGCGTGGGCATGGAGGCGGGGACGCGCTGGACGGTGGTAACCGCGGGCGCCTTCGGCTCCACGGACGCCAGCGCGGCGATGCGCACGCTGCTCCTGCGCGACAACACCGTGCCCGCGGACGGCGGCCAGACGCGCGTGCGCATCGTCAACGCCGGCACGGACGCGCCGACGGTGGGCGTGGACCTGGGCAATGACGGCTCGGTGGAGGTGGAGTCCCTCGCGCGCTTCCAGGACTCGGGAGAGGAGGCGCTGGCGCTGCCCTCGGGCGCCGCGTTCCAGGTGGGCCTGCGCGCGGACGGCCAGGCGCTGACGTCGTTCACCGTGCCCGCGGCCGGCTCCGGCACCGACACGCTCATCGTCGCCACGGGCCTGATGTCCGCGCCCGCGCGCGCGGGAGACGGCTTCTCGCTGCTCACCGCGGGGCGCGACGGCACGCTGGCCATCCTCCGGCAGGACCCGACGGTGTACGTGCTGCACGCGTCGCCGGACGCGCCCGCGCTGGACCTCTTCGCCAGCGACCGCGAGCTGTCCGGCGGCCTCGCCCATGGCGCGCTGACCTCGCCGCTCCAGGTGCCGCCGGGCGCGTACACCCTGGACTTCTTCGCCGCCGCGCCCGGGACGGAGCGCCCCACGGGCGCGCCGGTGGTGACGGTGACGACGCCCACGCTCGTCCCCGGCGAGCGCTACCTGATGGTCGCCGCGGGCTACCTCGCGCCGCCCCGGCCCGCGGCGGCGCCCTTCACGCTGCTGCCCCTCACGGAGCGCTTCGCGAGCGACCCCACCAACCTGCGCCTGCGCTGGGTGCACGCGGCGGCGGACACGCCCGCCGTGGACGTGGGCCCGCTGGGCTCGGAGCGCCGCGTGTTGCCGGACGCGCCGTTCCTCGACGTGCCCTTCGCCTCCGCCACCGCGCAGGACGGCCTGCCGCTGCCCTCCGGGAGCACCGTCACGCTGGGGGTGGTGCCGTCCAACGACGCCAACCGCGCGCCGCGCACGAGCTTCTCCGTGACGCCCCAGCCGGACACGCGCGCCTTCGCCGTCGCCACCGATACGCCCGGGGCCGCGCCCGGCAACTGGGACCTCCAGCTCCTGTGGGTGGACGCCACCCGCACGCCGTGGACCGTGAGCCCGCAGGCCCACGCGCCCTGACGTCAGAAGGCCCAGCCCAGGTTGACCACGATGCGCTGGGTGAGGCGCCAGCTCGACTCGTGGACCCGCGTCGTGCTCGCTTCACCCACGGGCCCCAGCAGGGCGCCGATGTCATAGGAGTTCGCCTCACGCCGGGCACCCAGGCCCACGCCGCCCTGCACCGTGAAGCCGGGCTCCAGCACCACGCTGTAGCCCAGGATCGCCGTTCCCCCCAGGGACCAGGTGTCCGAGTTGTTGTCCAACAGCGAGGCGCCCACGCCCTCGCTCTCCGGCACCCGTGAGTAGGAATTCCCGCCCACGGCCACCTCCAGGCGCGGGGACAGCCAGAGGCCCTGGGGCGCCCGGCCCGTCAGGTAGAAGCGCACGCCGGGCGCCAGGCCGAAGTGATAGGTGGTGGAGTCGTAGCCCAGGGCGGTGCTCCCCCCAACCACGTCCTGCCGCGACCGGTTGTGGGTGAGGGCCGCGAACACGCCCAGACCCACCGAGAAGCGCTCGCCCAGCACGCGCTCGCCCTCGAGCGACACCTGGCCGTCGAGGCCCTGGATGGGGAGGGACACCGTCACCACGTTGTGCCGCTCCACCGGGAACGACCCTGTCGTGATGCCCTCCTCCGCGAACGCCACCGCTGACACCAGCGCCAACGACACCCCCAGCTTCCACTGCGCTGCGACCATCGGATGAACCCCCGTCATGAAGCCGGACCCCCAGGGCCCGCCGTGCCGGAAGACGCCCATGGCAACCGCTGTGCCAGCCGCCCCCAGAGGGAGCGACGCGCCGGTGGCGTCCCATCTCGTGACACCGTGTCCCAGCGGCCGGAGCACGCGTGTCATCGTGTCACGGAAGCGTGAGCTTCATATCCCAGCGGCCGGAGCATGCGTGTCACCGTGTCACGGAAGCGTGAGCTTCGCCTGGGCCTGCTCGCGGCGCAGCTGGAGCACGCGCACGTCCGGATCCACCACCAGCCGCTCCGGCTCGAACTCCGAGCGCAGCGTCACCTGCGCGGACTCGCCCGCGCCGGGCTCCACGCGCGTCACGGCCTCCGCGAAGCCCGCGGGCGCGGCGGACGCCCCTGCCTTCGTCACCGCCACCTCCACGGGCATGCGGCCCGTGCCCACGTTCGTCACCGTCGCCGTGGTCACCCACTGGCCGCCGGACCTCGTCACGCGCGCGTCGGTGACGCGGTACTCGGGCACCACGACCCCGAAGAAGGCCTGCCGGGTGAACCGATCGAAGGCCTCCGGCGAGGGGGCGAAGGGGCGCATCACCGCGAGGAGGTCCTGCAGCACCGGGTGGTCCGCGTTGTTCATGGACTGCCGCAGGAAGGCCTGGAGCCCCGCGTGCATCGCGTCGCGGCCCATCAGGTCCTCCAGCATCCAGAACGTCCACCCGCCCTTCTCGTAGAGGACCACCGTGTCGCCGTCGCGCGAGCCGTCCAGCTTCACCAGCGGCTGCTCCGCGTCCACGCGGCGGTCCTTGCCGTAGCGCTCCTCCATGCGCTTCGCGGTCTGGCGGCGCGCCTCCTGCCCGTCGAGCTGCTCGATGAGCTTCAGCGCCGAGTAGTGCGACATCCCCTCCGACAGCACGTTGCCGCCGGGGCCCTTGCCGGGGATGAGCAGGTTGCCCCACCACTGGTGCGCGGCCTCGTGCGCGGTGACGAGCAGCACCGCGTTCGACTCGGGCGTGGTGCGCGTGAGGAACCCGATGGACTCCGAGAAGGTGATGTCCGTGGGGAAGCCCTGCGCGTAGTTGGCCAGGCCGGCGAACTCGGACAGCTTCAGCTCCGCCCACGGGAACGGGTGGAACCACTCCGAGTAGTACCGGCGCGCGGCCTCCAGCCCCCGCATCATCTCCGGCACGTTGTAGCCGTGCGCCGGGTCGTGGAACACCACCGCGCCCGCGCCCTCCACGCGGGTCCACCTCCCCGCGATGACGTTGAAGAAGCTCACCGGGTAGTCGCTCCGCCACACGGTGGTGCGGCGGCCGTCCTTCACCGTGTCGCTCTCGCGCACGCCCACGGAGTTGAGCGTGTAGGCCTCCGGACCGCTGACGCGGATGCGGAAGGGGAACGGCATGTTGCTGCCCCACGCGGACTCCGTGGGCCCCTCGTAGAAGTCGTCCGGGTACACGCGCGGCTCGTAGCGGTTCTCCTTCGGGTCGATGCCGCGCTCCTCCTCATAGCCCACCACCGGCGCGAACGTGGGCGTCTCGCTGGTGAGCACCGCGCCCGAGGGGAGGATGAACTCCTTGAGCTCGCCGCCCGCGCGGGACACACCAGCGGGCACGTGGCCCGCGTACTGGAAGCCCACCGTCACCTTCGCCCCGGGAGCCAGCGGCGTGGACGGCGTGAAGACATACAGCCCGGCGCGGTCCTCCGGCGTCACGTCCTGGCCCTCCAGCGTCCAGCGCACGTCCGTCCAGCCATCGCCGCCGCTGAGGGCGAAGCGCGGCAGCGCCACGGCGTGCCGGTTCATCAGCGTGTACGTGCCCTTCATGCGGAAGGCGCTCGCCTCCGGCTCCAGGTCCACGTCCAGGTCCACGTCCGCCAGCATGGGCTGCGGCGCGTCCTTCCACGTCGCCAGGTTCTTCTGCCAGTACTCCTTCGCGCGCTTCTTCGCCGCCGCGCCCTGGTGGCCCTGCCCCACCAGGAGGCCCAGCCACGTCAGCGCCACCCCCGGCACCGCCAGGTACGGCGCCAGCCGCCGCAGTCCGCGCGCGAGGCCCGAGGGCTTCAGGCCCTCCAGCGTCGTCACCGGGTCGCGGACGCGCCGGCCATCCAGGCGCACCGCCAGCGCGGTGAAGAAGACGGCCCCGCCCAGCGCGGCCACGCGGTTGAGCACCAGCGCGGCGCGGTCCATCTGGAAGGCGCCCAGGTCGGTCCACCGCACCGCCTCCCACAGCGGCCAGTTCGTCACCCAGGTGAGCTCGCCCCGCACGGACAGGTAGCCGGTGAGGCCCAGCGCCGCCAGGGCCAGCGCGTAGGTGCCGAAGCGGCCCCCCGTCGCGGCGCGCGCGGCCAGGATGAAGCCCGTCCACAGGAGGAACGTGGGGAACAGCAGCAGCCCCCACACGAGCACGTACGGCGTCAGCGACAGCGGCACCTTCCCCTGGGACACCTGCACCAGCGTGCCCGCGAGCGCCATGGCCCCGAGCAGCGCCACCGCCACCAGGCTGTTCGCCAGCGCCTTGCCCAGCAGCACCGACAGCGTGCGCACCGGGGTCGCGTCGTGGATGGGCGCGAAGTGGGAGGCCTGCTCGCGCTCCAGCGACTCCACCACGTAGAACATCAACAACAGACACACGAGCACGGACGCCTGCCCCATCGTGCGCACCGCGAAGCGGCCGGGCACCAGCAGCAGGCTCGTGTCGAAGGGGCCCACCGCCGTGGCGCCCTGGGACACCATCTGCAACATCAGGAGCGGCAGGAACAGGTAGAGCCCCGGCTGCGACAGCAGGCCCCGCCCCTCCGCGCGCGCCACCGTCCACAGCCCCGCCCCGAAGCCCGGCGGGCGGACCCCCATGCGCAGCGCGGCCAAGGGCGCCTCCGCGTGCGACAGCGCCACCTGCCTGGGAGGCACGTCCAGGACCCCACCCTTGCGCGGGGCCTTCGTGTGCACCTCGCCCCGGAGCGCGCGGCGGAAGTGGCGCTCACTCCAGGCCACCGCGCCCAGGCCCAGGGCCATGAGCACGAAGCGGCTGGCGACGAAGAGGGCGTCCAGCCCCACGGGCTGCGTGTTGTAGAAGTCCACGCCCCGGTCCACCTTGATCCACGTCTCCGTGAGCCACCGGAAGCCGCCGGGGTCCAGCGCCATCAGGAGCCGGTTCACGCGCGGGTCCAGCCAGCCGGGGGACCAGTCCCAGAGGAAGAAGGCGCAGAGGAAGAACAGCCCCACCGGCAGGAAGTACACCGGCACCGCGCGGCGCGTGCGCTCGCCCGTGGCGAAGGCCATGCCCGCCATGAAGACAACCAGCGGCAGGCCGAACCACACCGCGGCGCCCACGTAGTTCCCCCACGCGAAGGGGCCGCGGAACTCCGCGTCCGCGCCCGCCGGCACGACGTGGTGGAAGAAGACGAGCAGCCCCATCATCCACCCGAGCGCCAGCACGTACACGCCCAGCACGCCCGCGAACTTGCCCCACACGTACTCCGCGGGCGTCAGCGGCGTGGTGTGCAGGAGCGGCTGCACGCGGGACTCGTCGTCGGAGATGACGGCCATGCCCGCGCCCACGGACACGAAGAAGGTGAACAGCAGGAAGGTGAGCAGCAGCACCGTCTGCGCGACGGCGAAGGCGCTGGTGATCCACGCCTTCTTGCCGCCCACCTCCGTGCTGCCCGCGTCGATGGTGACGTTGCCCGAGGACACGCCCCACACCACCGCCACCAGCAGCACGAGCAGCACCCAGAACAGCGGGCGCCGTGTCTGGTGGCGCCACTCCGTGCGCGCCACGCGCCAGAGCCGGGCCGCGTTCACGTGCCCACCGCCGGGGCGGACTCGGGGGCCGTGGGCGCTGGGGACGTGGGCTCGGGCGCGTCCTTCATCAGGAGGAGGTAGGCGTCCTCCAGGGTGGGCGGCGTGCGCTCGAAGCCCGGGGGCACGGGAGCGCCCGGGGCCGCGTGGATGCGCACGCGGTTCCTGCCCTCGAAGAGCACGGCCTGGGTGACGCGGTGGGCCTGCTGGAAGGTGGCCATGTCGGCCGGGGGGACGGTGCCCTCGAAGAGGGTGTCGTGGAGGGCGGCCTTCGCCTCCGTGGGGCTGGTGATGGCCACCACGCGGCCGTGGCGGATGACGGCGAAGCGCGGGCAGAGCATGGCCACGTCCTCCACGATGTGCGTGGACAGGAGCACCGTGCGCTCGTGGGCCACCTCCGCGAGCAGCCGGTAGAAGCGCTGGCGCTCCTCGGGGTCCAGGCCCGCGGTGGGCTCGTCCACGATGATGAGCTTCGGGTCACCGGCCAGGGCCTGCGCGATGCCCAGCCGCTGCCGCATGCCGCCGGAGTACTCCTTCACCTTGCGCTTCGCCGCGAAGGTGAGGTTCACGCGCTCCAGCAGCTGGTCGCACAGGGCCTTCAGCCCCTGTGGCGCGGTGACGCCCTTGAGCTCCAGCAGGTAGCGCAGCATGTCCTGCCCGGAGAGGTACGGGTAGAAGCCGAACTCCTGCGGCAGGTAGCCCAGGTGCGGGCGCAGCGCCTCCGGATGGCGCACGAGGTCCAGGCCATCGAGCGTCACCTCGCCCGAGGTCGGCTCCAGCAGGCCGGAGAGGATCTTCATCAGCGTGGACTTGCCCGCGCCGTTGGGTCCGAGCAGCCCGAACATCCCCCGGGGGACGTCCAGGTCCACACCCCGCAGGGCCGTCACCGGGCCCGGATACACCTTCACCAGATTGCGCAGGCTGAGCATGTGGCCCCTTCTACGCCCAAGCGGGGGGCGCCATTTCCAGCTTCACGCACAAAGGGACACACGGCGCGTCCACGAGCGCCTTCGCGCGGTGTGTTAGACAGCCAGGGCATGAACCTTCGATCCGTCTGGTGAGTTCAATCGCAGCCGGTAACCGCGGCATTTCTCGGTCTGGTTCTTCAGGGAGGAAAGGGGCACTGGCTGGCGCCTCTTCGTCTTCGATGGCTGCCGTGGGCTGGCTGAGGCCGTGCTCCCCACCACGGGGGGATGCCTCCAATGATTCATCCTGCGCGGCGACGGACACGGAATCGTCGATGAAGCCCTCCTGAGAGCGCGAGTCCTCGGGGGAGGCCGGCTTCCTGGGAACGGGAGCGAAGGCGTCCAACAAGCGCTCATCGCATGCCTTCATCAGCGTTGGCAGCTCGTGCAGGAGCCTCCCCGTGTCACGCTCCCTCAGCGCCTCCTGCGCGCAAATGACCCATTGTCGCAGCGCTTCCCCATCCATGAAGGGCAGCAATCGGGACGCGCCTCCCAGGAAGGCCCGTTGCAGGGATTGCACCAGGAGCACATGCCCGGGCCGCTCCGCCACCCGGGCCGCCAGTCGCAGCAGCTCGAATTCCACCTGGGCGCACCGTTCTCCCGATTCCCACTTCGCCGCGTCCCAAAGCCGGAAGCAGAGGCTCCCCAGGTGGTCCATGTCCCGCTCGGAGGCCTTCGCACAGCAGTCGACAAGGAGCTCCACCAGCACCTGCCGCCGGAGGCTGAAGTAACCCTCCAAGAGCCACCGGGCATTTGGCGAGCGCGCGTCATGCAGCGCCAGCCCCAGGTTCTCCAGCGTCAGCGACTCATCCAGCGCCACCGCTCGCGTCTTACACCCGGGGCGCTGCACCACCAGGCCCCGCGCCGCCAGCCGCCGCAGTGCCTCGCGCATGGTGCCCCTGCACACGTTCATGCGGCGCGCCAGCTCCACTTCCGAGGCGAACTGCCCGGACGGGTGAAGCTGCCCCAGCGCGATCTTGCGCTCAAGCTCTGCTTCCACATACGCCACGAGTCCACCCCGTCCCATCCCCATCCCCCTTCTCGTCCCAGCATCGCC
Source organism: Corallococcus sp. RDP092CA (assembly GCF_041903675.1). NCBI lineage: Bacteria > Pseudomonadati > Myxococcota > Myxococcia > Myxococcales > Myxococcaceae > Corallococcus > Corallococcus sp. RDP092CA. Next base: position 52,862 of record NZ_JAYESI010000043.1, read on the forward strand.
ATCCAACCATGGGGGTCTGACATGGATGCGGGAGCCCACCGTTCGCATCGCCCGTGTCGCCGATGCAGCCCCGGGCCTCGGGCGGCGAAAACCTGTCCGACTGTCGGACAGGTTTTGAGACAGCGCGCCCGGCGGGCGGCCCCGCCCGTGGTCCTGAATCGTCCATTCGCGCAGGCACACCGAGAAGCGCGTCCGGCAGGGGGCGCGGGCCCTGGCTTCCATAGGCGACACCGCAGGTCCCTTCGGCGTCCACCCCGGTGCTTCGCCATGCGTGCGTCCCAAACTCGAGTCCTGGACGTCTGGTCTGTCGCTGAGGCCGATTTTTCGGCTCCAGGAGCCAACTGCCGTCCGGGAGCCGTGAGCGGTCGTTCGGGTCTCAGCCGACTCGACCCTGTCCGACTGTCGGACAGGTTTTGAGAATGCGTCTCCCCAGCAGCCGAGCAGCTCCATGGCGCAGGGTCCGATTGAGGGATGCTCGGGGGGCTGCGAGACTCGCGGCCGTCATGGCCTCTCCCCGGCAGCAACTGGATGCGCTCACGGGGCTGCGATTCCTCGCAGCCGCGCACGTCGTCGCGTACCACGTGTATCACCTGGTCTTCACCGGCACGGAGGCCCCGCCCGGGCTGCACGGGCTGCTCGACAGCGGGTACGTGGGCGTCAGCTTCTTCTTCGTCCTGTCGGGCTTCATCCTCGGCTACAACTACCTGGAGCGGCCGCTGGACACGCGCGAGGCTCGCAAGGCGTTCTGGGTGGCCCGCTTCGCGCGCATCTATCCCATCTATGTGCTGGGTCTGGCCCTCGCCGCGCCCGCGTACCTCAAGGGACTGCGCGACACGTGGGCGGTGGAGCCGTCCGAGGCGTTGCGACAGGCGGAGGCGCTGGTGGTCGCGCCGCTGCTCCTCCAGAGCTGGACACCGTGGACGGCGATGGCGTGGAACGGCGCGGGCTGGTCGCTCGCGGTGGAGGCGGTCTTCTACGCGGCCTTCCCCTTCCTGGCGGGACGGATGAACCGGCTGGGGACGCGGGCGCTCGCGGTGGGCGCGGCGCTGGCGTATGGGGCCGCGCTGCTGCTCCCGGCGCTCTACATGGTGGCGGATCCGGACCACACCGGGGGCACGGCGTCCGCGTACAACTCCGGGCCGTGGATGCTGGCGCTGCGCTTCAATCCGCTGGCACGGCTGCCGGAGTTCCTCCTGGGCATCCTCGCGGCGCGCCTCTTCCTGCTGCGCGCGGGAGCGGCGCCGCGTCCGCGGCCGGCGCTCCTGGTGGTGGTGGGCGGAGGGATCATCGCGGCGCTCCTGGGGAGCTCGTCGCTGCCCTTTCCCCTGCTGCACAACGGGCTGCTGGCGCCGGTGTTCGCGGCGCTGATTCTCCTGCTGGCTCGGAGCGAGGGCGGGGCGGCGCGGGTGCTGGCCTCCCGGCCGCTGCGCCTCCTGGGGGAGGCGAGCTATGCGCTCTACCTCCTGCACATGCCGGTGCTGTTCGCCTGGAAGTCGGTGCTCAAGCGGCTGGGCGCGTCGCCCACGTCGGCCTGGGCGGTGGCGTTGTTCTGTGTGGGGGCGGTGTGCCTGAGCGTGCTCGCCTATGAGCGCGTGGAGAAGCCCGCCCGCGGATGGATCCGCGACTGGTGGACGGGCCGAGGCACGGAGCAGCGCGCTCCGGGTCTCCAGCCTCGGGCATAGAGCGCCTCCGCGCTCTTCGCCTGGGGCCGGCGGTGTGGGCCACGCATCACGAGCCCTCGCTTCGCCAGGCAGGCAGCCACAAGCTCCGAGACGAATGCAGGGGCCGCGACAGCTCGCCGGGGCATCCGGGAGCGGAGACAGCTCCGGCCGGCCCCTCCCCTCAGTGATTCAAGGCTCCGTCCACACCGCCAGCTCGTTGCCCGCGGGGTCGGTGAAGTGGAAGCGCTTGCCTCCGGGGAAGGAGAACGTGTCCTTCACGATGCGCCCTCCGGCCTCGCGCACCTTCGCCAGCGTCGCGTCCAGGTCCCTTGAATACAGCACCAGCAACACGCCGCCCCTGGACACCTCGCGCTCCTTGTCGAAGCCGCCGTTCATCCGCCCGTCCATGAAGCTCGTGTAGTCCGGGCCGTAGTCCTCGAACTTCCATCCGAACACGGCGCCGTAGAAGCGCTTCGCCTCCGCGAGGTCCTTCGCGGGAAGCTCGATGTAGTCGATGCGGTGGTGCTGCTCGGCCTGCTGCGGCGCGGTGGACATGGTGTGACGCCTCCAAGTGGGAACACCCCCACCTTACGCACCCGCCTCCTGGGAGGATTGGACGAATCCGACCTCCGCCTGCTCGCGCACGTACGCCCCCGGCGTCACCCCCGCCAGCGCCCGGAACTCCCGCACCTGGTGCGCCTGGTCGTAGTACCCGGCCGCCAACGCCCACTCCGCGCCCGCCAGCCCGCGCGACAACTCCACCGCGTGCTGCAACCTCGCGATGCGGCACAGCACCTTCGGCGACAGCCCCACCGCCGCGTGGAACCGCCGCTCCACCTGCCGCGCTCCCACCCCCAGCACCTCCTCCAGCGTGCGCACCGGCACCTGGCCCCTCGCGCCCAGGATGAGGTCCACCGCGCGCCGCACGCCCACGTCTCCCTCCTGGCCGGGCAGCCTGCCCAACAACAGCCGCTCCAGCAGCGCGAAGCGCGCCGCCATCCCCGGCGCCTCCGCCAGCCGCTCCCGCCACTCGCGCGCCTCGCGCGCCCAGAGGTCCCCCAGCGCCACCTTCGCGTCCGTCAGCTCCTGCAGCGGCAGCCGCAGGAACGGCTGCGCGCCCCCCGGCCGGAAGCGCACCGCGACGAAGGCCGCGCGCGGAGACAGCGGCACCACCTCCGCCGTCCGCATGGCCCCCACCACGTGCAGCCCCACCCCGCCCGTCAGGTCCACCAGGATGTCCAGACACCCATCCGGCAGCACCCGGTGCACCCCCACCGGCGCCGCGCCCGACAACTCCAGCGCCCAGTAGCACCGGACATAGGGCGCCAACGCCGCGCAGGGGCTTGCCTCCACGTAGCGCATCAGGCCGGCTCCACAACCACCGAGCGGGGCAGCCACACCGTGAAGCACGTGCCCTGCCCCGGCCCCTCGCTGCGCGCCTGGATGCGGCCCCCGTGGCGCTCCACGATTTCGCGGCAGATGGCCAGCCCCAGGCCCAGTCCTCCGGCGTAGTGCTCGGCCGCGTTGCGCGCGCGGAAGAAGGGCGTGAAGAGCTGCGGCAGGCTCTCCGCCGGGATGCCGATGCCGTGGTCCTCCACGTCCATCCGCACCTGCCCATCCTCCTCGCGGATCCGCACGGTCACCGGCGCCCCCGGCGGCGAATAGCGCAGGGCGTTCTCCACCAGGTTCGTCAGCAGTTGATCCAACCGCTGCTCGTCCCACCGGCCCACGAGCGGCGCGTCCGGGACGTCCAGCGACAACACCCCCTGGCGCTCCGGGCGCGTGGACTGGACGCGCTCCATCACCTCGCGCGCCAGCGCCACCAGGTCCATGGACGCCACCGTCAGCGCGAAGCGCCCGGCCTGCAACCTCGACACGTCCAGCATGTCGCCAATCAGCCGCGTCAGCCGGTCCACCTGCCGCGTCAGCCGCTCCAGGCTGGCGCGCTGCCGCTCCGGCGTCAGCCCCGCGCTGGACTCCGACTGGCGGATGAGCAGCTCCAGCGTCGCCTTCAGCGGCGTCAGCGGCGTGCGCAGCTCGTGGCTCGCCATGGAGAGGAACTGGTCCCGGATGGCGATAGCCTCGCGCAGCTCCTTCTGCGTCCGGTCGATGCGCGCCGCCATGTCGTTGAAGCCCGACGCCAGCTGCGCCACCTCGTCGTCGCCCCGGTCCTGCACCCGCTGCTCCAAGGCGGGCGTGCCCAGCGCGGCGAAGCCGTCCCGCAGCGTCTCCAGCCTCACCGCCACGTCCCGCCCCACCCACTGCGACAGGAGCAGCGCGATGGCCCCCGCCAGCACGGCGGTGCCCACCACCCACGCCCCCATGCGCGTCACCGGCGCGAACGCATCGCGCAGCCGCGCCGTCACCACCACCGTCCAGGGCGTGCCGTCCACCTGCGCGTACGCCGCCAGGAGGCGGCGCCCCGACGCGCCGACCACCTCCCGCTGGCCCTCGTGCACGGCCAGCGCCTCCGGGGGCAGCACCTCCAGCACCGGCGCCCGCGTGAGCACGTCGCCGCGGTCCGTCTCGCGCAGCAGCGTCCCGTCGCGCCGGTCGAACAGCTCCACGTGGTAGCTGCTCGAGGCCAGCGTCGGCTGGAGGCCCAGCCCCTTCAGGGACAGCCCGCCCACCAGCACCAGGCGCCGGCCATCCCCCAGCTCCACCGGCGCGGTGAAGACCACGAAGGGCACCCCCGCCCGGCTGAGGAAGGGCTTGGACAGGAGCACCTGGTCTCCGCCCTTCAGGGCCTGCTGGAAGTAGTCCCGGTCCGCGAAGTTGCCGGTGCGCCGGTTCAGCTTCACGGAGGGCACCAGCGTCTCCCCCGTCGAATCCAACAGCCACGTCGCGTCGAACAGGCCGGAGTCGAACTCCAACAGCTCCACCCGCTCGCGCAGGACCTCCAGGTTCCCCGTGCGCGCCGCGGCGATGAAGGCCGGGTCCCGGCTCTGCGCGCCCAGGAGCGCGCGCGCCAGGGCCGTCTTCTGCTCCAGCCACGCCGTCTCCGTGACCACCGCATGCTGCGCCTTGCCGCGCAGCTCCACCTCGAGCGCCCGCTGCGCCACGTAGGACGTCACCGCCCCCAGCGCCAGGATGGGCAGCACCGACGCCAGGGCCATGCCCCGAAACAGCCGCCAGCGCACCCCGGACAGCACGGGCACCTCGCGCGCCCACAACAACAACAGACAGGCCAGGGCCAGCACCGCGTACACGCCCATCCCGGACCAGGAGCCTCGCGACCCCAGCACGAGCGTCAAGGCCAGGAACAGGACGCTCAAGCCTCCCACGGCGATGCGGCAGGCCCGGCCACGCCCCCGCCACAGCCCCACCGCCAGCAGCGTCCCCGTCACCAGGAAGGCTCCGCCCAGGAGCCGGACGAACGGCCCGAACGCCAGCAGCGACATGCGGATGACGCTGCCGGGGACCAGGACCATCAACCCGCCGAAGCTCAGCGCCACGCAGGCGATGAGCACCGACAGCAGGCCCCGCTCCCGGAAGCGGTGGGTCCGCTCCAGCAGCATCAGGCCCGCGAGCAGCGGGTACAGCACGAAGCCGGTGATGCCCCGGGGCATCACGGTGGCGCCCCACCAGTAGAACGCCACCGCCCCCAGGAAGAGCGCCCGGCCCAGCCACCCCACGAACGGGGGCCAGGTGGGGTACATCATCGCGGCGAGCATCGTCGCCGAGCCCACCAGGAAGAGGCTGCCGAGCGGGCGGACGTACGGGTAGATGAGCTGGAAGAGGGGGGCCCCGAACTCGTAGGGCACGAAGACCATCATGGTGCCGACGACAAGACCGAAGGCCGCCGCGAACCACTCCACCCGTGCCCGCTCGAGGATGCCCACGGGCGGCAGACTACACGTCCCGCCCCCGCTGTCAGTGGCGGAGTGCGGCCCGGGACAGACCGTTCGTCCAGTCCCTATCTCCGCCGCCAGGCGTCGAGCAGGGCCCCCGGCGCCGCATCCACGCGCACGTCATGGGGGACCTGGGTGAGAAGACGAAAGGGGCCCTCGCCGCGAACCTTCCGCGGGGCCGGTAGCGCTCCACGCTACAAGACCCGAGCGTCTTCCCCCGGCGCCGCCGTGGCCATGCGTGGCACGCAACCTGCTCTTGGGGTGGCCCGCCAATTCTGACATCCCGTGTCAGGAATGGCGGAACCCCTCTTCCCAAGGGACTGCACCATGCACCGTCGTTCTCCCCGAGCCTTCGCCCCCACCTGGCTCCGCTCGCTGACGCGCTCCTCGTTCGCCCTGGGCGGCCTGCTCATGGCCGCGCCCGCCCTCGCCGCCGAAGCACGCGAGGCGCCCGCCACCATCGTCGACGTGTCCATGCGGGACGGCGAGCTGACCGCGCGCATCCGCTGGTCCGCCGAGTCGAAGTCCCTGCCCGAGGAGGTGGAGGTCCTGTCCTATGACGGCACGGACACGCTCACCGCGGGCGAGCGGGTGGCGCCGAAGGCCGGCGAGGAGCTGGAGGTGAGGCTGTCCGGCGCGGTGCAGGAGCCGTGGGAGACGGGCTGGGCCCAGCGGCTCGTCGTGCGCGAGGCGAAGGGCCGGGAGCTGGCCAGCCAGCCCTATGACGTCAGCCTGGCTTGCGAGGACGAGAAGACCTGCCAGCTGACGGCCGCGCCGGGCATCTCCGCCAGCCGCGAGGTCGTGCACGTGAGCACCGCCCTGCGGAAGACCCTCGCCTCCATCGAGAAGGAGCTGGGGACGAAGCAGTTCGACCTGGTGCGCGAGGTGGCCCGGCGTGAGCCCTCGCTGTTCGGCGAGGCCCTGAGCTACGCCCAGGGCCTGGTCAAGTACAGCCCCGCCGAGGGCTGCGACTGCGTCTGGGAGACGTCCTTCTCGCGCACCAACACCTCGGGGACGACCCTGGGCGCGGCGCACGAGCTGTACTCGAGGCCGCTGAGGAACCGCGCCTCGAATGCGCGCCTGTCCGCGCAGGGCACCAGCCGGGTCACCCTCAGCCTGCGCTGCGGGACGCTGAGCTCGCCCCGCCTCCAGCCCGTGGGCATCCGTCAGTCCGACGGCCAGGTGAGGTCCGTGCTCCTGCCCCAGCCCGTCTACAGCACCTGCGTCGGGCCGTGCAGCGGCAGGTTCAATCACTACGGGCGCATCACCGGCTCCGTGGAGGCATACAGCTCCGGCCCGCTCCTCAACGGGACCGCGCAGGAGCAGAGCACGTACCACCTGGGCGATGCGCTGAGCCCGGTCGTGGAGAAGTCCATCTTCGCGCCCACCCACGACTCCTTCGATGAGCCCCGCGTCGTGAACAACGTGGGCAGCGGCACCAGCTACGTCCAGACGTCCGGCGAGGCCTTCCATGCCTTCGGCGGCAACACCCCGGACTCCACCCAGTGGCCCTACGGGCACGTGCGCAACGGCTACGCCATGGCCGTCCAGGGGAGCGTGGTGTGCCCCATCCCGAGCGGGACCCTGTACCCCATCGGCCGCGCCTGGGACACCGCCACCACCCAGGACAATCAGGGCAGCCTGACGCAGGGCATCTGGGACTTCTTCGGCCTGTAGCCCTCCGCGCTACACCGAGCGAGGGGAGTGTAACGCGACGGGATACACCTCCACGCAAGCAACGTTTTCGTCAATGTCATGGAAATCCTAGCATTCCCTCCCAAACCCGCCACAATGACAGGCATGGCGCAATCCCTGGCACGGGACCTGCTCTGACAGGACACCGCCCTCCGACGACCCGTGTCGGAGGGCGGACCCCATTCTCCGCAAGGGATTGCCTCATGCCCCATCACTCCGCGCGAGCCCTGTCAGGGCTCGTTCCGTCCTGGTTGCGCTCGCTGACCGTCTCCTCCTTCGCGCTGGGAGGGCTGCTGCTGGGCGCTCCCGCCCACGCCGCGGAGCCGCGGGGGGAGGCGCGCCCGAACGTCGCCACCCTGCTCGACGTGGCGATGGAGGACGGCGAGCTGACCGCGCGCATCCTGTGGACGGACCGGCAGGAGGACCTGCCCCCGTCTTCGAAGCTCGTCTCCCATGACGGCGCGGACAAGCCCACCGCGGGCGCGCAGGTGACGCCGAAGCCGGGCGAAGTCTCCCAGGTGAAGCTGTTTGGCGCGCTGGACAAGCCCTGGGAGACGGGCTGGACGCAGAAGCTGGTGCTGGAGGACCCCAAGGGCACACCGCTGTTCACCCAGCCCTATGACGTGAGCCTGGACTGCGCGAACGACAAGGAGTGCAGCCTCACCGTGTCCGCGGGCGTCACGTCCGACAAGGACGTCGTTCACGTGAGCAGCGAGCTGGACGCCGCCATCACCAGGCTCGACGAGGCGCATGGCCAGGGCGAGTACGACCTGGTGCAGGAGGTGTCCAAGGACTTCCCGCACCTGCGCGGCGAGGCGCTGGTCTACACGCACCAGCTCTACCCGCGCATCCCCCTCTCCGGCCCCTGCACCTGCGCCTGGACCTCCACGAAGACGTACACGCCCACCATCACCCAGAGCATCCTGGTCTCTTACCCGAACCGCAGCCTCTATGGCTGGAACGGGCCGGGCGCGAAGCACACGCTGAGCGCCAACGCCCTCACGGTGTATCCGCTGAGCCTCAATCGGACCGTCACGGGCACCAGCAAGCTGTCGCTGGGGTTGAGGTGCTCGCGCCGGGTCTCCCTCTACTGGTGGGACATCCTCATCTCCCGGCCGGGCGGGTGGTTCCCGGTGCCCTTCCCCATCTTCCTCAGCGTGCCATGCACCTCGCCGTGCAATGCCCGCTTCGACCACATGGGGCGCGTCACCGGCCGGACGACCATCAGCGGCGTGGCCACCGCGCGGGAGCAGGGCAGCTGGCGCGTGAACGGCGGCGCGCCGCTCATCAACGAGCTCATCACCCAGAACAACGCCTTCGACACGGGGGCGATCGCCGTCTCGTTCTCCAACATCGGCGCCGACAACACGGTCAGCACGACGGGCCAGGTGACGGTGCCCACCACGTCCAGCATGGCGAGCGCCATCACCACCAACGGCTACGCCCAGGCCATCCACGGCCAGCTGAGCTGCCCCGGCATCCCCGCCCTGGCGGGCAGGACCGTGTCGGACCACGCCACGACGCAGGGCCTGGACCACCAGAACAGCCTGCTCTGGAGCATCCAGGACTTCGCGGCGGGCTTCTAGGTCGTGTCCGCAAATAGTTTGAGCGGATCCGGATGTTAGGAGGGCATGAGCCGAGGAGAGCTGACAGACGCGCAATGGGAGCGGTTGGCCGGACTGCTGCCGCCCCAGAAACCGGCCCGGGGCCGTCCCAATAAGGACCACCGCGAAGTGCTCAAC